>JBBRHB010000320.1:0-6125 GCA_038223355.1 Chloroflexales bacterium | reverse complement strand
GGATTGAACTCACGGAGCCGGTGACCGGTACCCATAAAGGTGCCGCTGGTGCCCAGCGCCGCAACAAAGTGCGTGATGCGGCCATCGGTTTGGCTCCAAATCTCAGGTCCGGTCGTATGGTAGTGCGCCGCGACATTGGCCGGGTTGTTGTATTGATCGGGGTAAAAAAAGCGGTCGGGTTCGCGCTCGACGAGCGCCCGGATCGTGTGAATCGCCAGGTCCATGCCTTGCTGCGCATCCGTCAGAATCAGTTCGGCCCCGAGCGCCCGTAAAATGCGCTTCCGCTCGGGCGTGGCATTTTCCGGCATCGCGAGTGTGACTTGGTAGCCGAGCGCCGCGCCGACCGTTGCGTACGCAATCCCGGTATTCCCGCTGGTCGCATCCACGATGCGCATACCAGGCCGCAACAGGCCCCGTTGCTCGCCATCCCGAATCATCCACAGCGCAGCGCGGTCCTTAACCGAGCCACCGGGATTGGCCCATTCGGCCTTCGCATATACTTCAACGAGACTTGGAAGATCGGGGGCAATCTGCCGGAGTGACAACAGCGGTGTATTGCCGATCAACTCAAGCAAGCTTTGGGGGCGCGTCAGCGGCCCCGGTTCCTTTACTACTACAGCCATGTTGGATATTCCACTAACGCTACCAAAACGATAGGTTGCTTAGTCACCTTTGTCAAGAATTATACCAGCGGTTCTGGCGACCGTCTTTAAAAACAACAAGGCAGGCAGGACTACTCCTGCCTGCCAGTCGCCAGTTTAGATTTAGTAGCCGTAAAGTTCGGCGACCTTTGTCCAGTTAACCACGTTCCACCAGGCCGTAATATAGTCGGGCCGCTTGTTCTGATAACGCAGATAGTAGGCATGCTCCCACACATCCAGCCCCAGGATCGGCGTTTGCCCATCCATCAAAGGACTATCCTGGTTAGGCGTGCTGGTGATGCTCAACTTACCACTACCATCCTTTATCAGCCAGGCCCAACCACTGCCGAAGCGGGTCGTGGCTGCTTTGGCGAACTGTTCCTTGAACTGCGCAAGGCTGCCGAAGCCGCTGGTGATGGCTTGTGCGAGCGCACCCGTTGGTTCACCGCCGCCATTCGGCGCCATGATTTGCCAGAACATCGAGTGGTTGGCGTGGCCACCACCATTATTACGAACCGCCGTGCGAATATCCTCGGGCACAGCAGTCATGTTGCCGACCAAATCCTCGATGCTCTTGTTCTGCAACTCAGGGTGCTTCTCCAGAGCTGCATTGAGGTTGGTCACATACGCGGCATGGTGCTTGTCGTGGTGAATCCGCATGGTTTGTTCGTCGATCGAGACTTCCAAAGCGTTGTAGTCATACGGCAGCGGGGGAAGCTGAAATGCCATTGTTATCCTCCAAACTAACGGCTTGTTCCATCGATAGCATACACCAGTTTAGGTAGCGGCGGCAACCTTTCCTGTACGAAAGAACAGGCGCGTTTGCGAGCATTGACACCTCATGCCAATTCCTCTACACTATGCCTTGATCAATTGAGCCCCCACATATTCCAACGGAGGTTGGCATGGGACAAGCTGTTCCACGTGCACAGAGGCGTCCCCTGATCCTGGTGATCGACGATGATCCTGATGTGCTGCAATTATTCCATGACGTGCTGACCGAAGAGTGCGACTATGTCGTCTCGCCGCATCCGGATCAAGCCCCGTCGCTTGATGAGATTCGCTATATGGCCCCCACTGTGATGATCATTGATCACCGACTAGCGCGGGGTGTGCAGGGTTGGGATGTGGTACGCGAGGTGCGGGCAACGAAAGATTTGCTCCACCTGCCGATCCTGTTCTGCACTGCTGACCGTCAGCAACTCGCTCTAGTTGCCGATGATTTAACCGCCTTGCGGGTTACCGCGCTAGTCAAGCCCTTCTCGGTTGACCAGTTGTTGGGCAATGTGGCCGAGGCACTCCAGCTGCAAGGCATCGACCCTAGTCCCTGTCCCTAACCTCATAAGAGCCTTCAGTGGCGCTTCTGCTATAATATGTCCAGTCTCTGGCAACTTGCCAGGTAGCATGGAGTGTGCTGTACAGTGAAAGTAACGACCGAACGGTTGCCGAAGAGTTTGGTGGCCCTGGATATTGAGCTCGATCAACAACAAGTGAGTAAAGGACTTGACCGGGCCGCGCGTAAGCTCTCACAGCAATATCGTATTCCTGGTTTCCGCCCCGGCAAAGCGCCGCGCTTCATTGTCGAGAACTATCTCGGGCGCGAGCGCATCATGGAAGAAGCCAGCGATGATTTGATGAATGTTGCCCTCAAGGATGCCTTGAAGGCCGAGAGTCTTGCCCCGGTAGGCCAGGTCAAGCTCGACTCGTTTGAGGCTGAACCGTTTCATTTTCGCGTGTTGGTGCCGGTCGAGCCAACCGTCGATCTAGCCCCCTATACCAGCTTCCGGTTGCCGCTAGAGCAAGAGCCGGTCAGCGACGAGTCGGTCCAGAAGCTTCTTGATGCCCAGCGCGAGCAGCATGTTGTGCTCAAGTCGCTCGAAACGCCTCGGCCTGCACAAATAGGTGACCTTGTTTCTGTCCACAGTACCAGCGACCTTGATGACGCTGCAGATGAGGATGACGAGGACGATGTTGAGCTTCCGGACGAGGCTGAAGAGGTCGTGACGTCAGCGGCTGAGGATGAAGCCGATGAGGACGACGAGGGCGTGACAGCACCGGCTGAGGATGAAGCCGACGAACTCGAAGAACTCGAAGAACTTGACGAAGCCGCTGAACTCGACGAGCTTGACGAACTCGACGAACTTGACGAAGTCGATGAAGACGTCGAGCCGGATGAAGAAGGACTGCAAAAGATCGTTTTGGAGCAGGGCCGTACCCGTCCTGAATTCCTTGAAGCGCTGGTGGGAGCGCAGCCGGGCGAAACGCGGGTCATCACCGTGTCCTATAGTGATGACGAAGCTAACGAAGCCTTGCGCGGCAAGACCGTCACCTATACCTTACAGGTTGAGCAGGTGCAAGAGCGTATTTTGCCCGACTGGGAAGAGCTGCCGACGTTAACCGATTTCGAAGGTGACGTCGAAGGTATGCGCGCCAAAGCACGTGCACGACTCGAACATGCTGCCAGCGAAAAGGCACGACGCGCGGTGCTCGACCAATTCATGGAGCGAGCGAGCGCTGAGTCGGTCATCGATGTGCCGGATGCAATGATCGAGGAGCGCGCGGCAGAGCTGTTTCACGAGCAGGTCGACCAGTTCAAACGCTATGGCCTCACCGAAGACCAGCTTTTGCAGAGCATGGGCAAAACGCATGAAGAAGCAGTCGGTGGCTTTACGGAGCAGGCCGAACGCGATCTGCGGACACAGCTGATCCTACGTGAAATCATCAAGCGTGAAAACATAACGCTGGACGATACCGAAGTCACCACTGAGGTTGAGCACTTCCTGCAGGATTACGAACCATCCCGACATGCCGAACTGCGCTCCATGCTTGAAACGCCGCAAATGCAACGCATGCTCGCTTCTACCGCGCTTGATCGCAAACTTCGTGACCGCGTCGTTGGGCTGACCACCGGCCACGATGACGAGGCTCCTGCTAATGAGCCTGCCACCGTCAGTGCTCCTGTGGAGGAGGCGCGACAGCTAGGTGACCTTGTTGGAACAGCGTCGGCGCATGATGAACCGCAGCCAGTACTGGAGGCTGGTGCGGGCGCGGTTGGCGAGGCTGAGCCGTTGACGGTGGCACCGCAGCCAAGCGAAGCGCCCCCATCGGGCGTATAATGATCGAGAGAGTGATCGCCCCCGTGGCGATTACCGACGAAGGAGCCTAGTATGGACTGGATCTACCCACACCCAATTGTTAATCCAATCTCGTCTACGATGCCGCAGGCGGTGGTGCCGTATGTAGTAGAAAACACAAGCCGTGGTGAGCGCGTTTATGACGTTTACTCACGCTTGCTCAAAGAACGCATTATCATCCTTGGAACGCCGATCGAATCGCAGATTGCGAACGTCGTCGTAGCCCAACTGCTCTTTTTGGAGCATGAAGACCCCGAGCGCGACATTCATCTGTATATCAACTCGCCCGGCGGTGAGGTAACGGCCGGCTTGGCGATCTATGACACAATGCAAATGATTCGTGCCGAAGTGTCGACCGTGTGTGTTGGGCTGGCTGCCTCAATGGCAACGATTCTGCTGGCGGGTGGCGCGCGGGGCAAGCGCTTCTCGTTGCCTAATTCGACGATCCATATGCACCCGGCAATCGGTGGTGCGAGTGGCTCGGCGCCAGACGTCGAGGTGCGTATCAAAGAGTTACTCCGAATTCAGAGCCTAATTCGGGGCTTGATGGCCAAGGATACTAACCAGACCCCCGAGCGCATCGCCAAAGACTTTGATCTGGATCGTCACATGACGCCACTCGAAGCCAAGGACTATGGCATTATCGACGAGATTTACACCGCCGATATGGGGTCGCCACAGTCACAGGAGCTGTAGCAGCACCCTGCCTGCCAATTTTGCTATGACCGCTGGCACAGCCAGCGGTCCTGAAGTTTGGCCCTTTAGAAGAGTTGGCAAGCTGCGGATCCTGAAACGGAGCGTGGAGAGGCTGTCAGAGGCGCGCGGTCGTCTCGCTAATGCGGCGGAAGAGTGCGTCCTCGGCTCCTTTTTTGGCCCTGTCGCCCAGTGTCACGGGCCATCCGGTCTGAAAGTCTGGCATCGTGAGCCCCGCTGTCCGCAAGCTCCGCCATAAGGTCGTGAACGACCAGCGATCCACGGCCCCGCGCCAGCGGCCTAACGGGCGCGGTCCACCGCAAATGCCCCACGTTCGGTAGGCCGCCAGCAGACCGACCGCGTACAGCCAGATGCCCCACTGCACCGTCGCTACCGCGCTCGCCGGATGCCAGCATTGCATCTCGCCGACGCCAAAGCCGCTCTTCAGTTCGCGGTGCGCGACTTCGACTTCCCAGCGTTGCCACAACCAGACCAGCAACTCGTCAAGCGGCAAGGGCAGTGCCCCACGTCCCATCCGCGCTCCGCAGGGCTGTCACCAGCACCGGCGCCGGCTCGCGATGCTTGCGCTGCTGGCCCCGTCGGTAGCTCTGACCCCCCATGATCACCAAGAAGACGGGATGGCTGGCCACCTCACTGCGCAGAAATGGCCCTTCGACCCGATAGCGCATGCTGCGCTGATGACCGCGAACCTCGCGCGTCGTCGTCTGCCATCCGCTCCGGCGCTGCAGCCACTCCGCTGGACGGGGCACCGGTGCTCCGTACTTCCGGGGCCGCCCGCGCTGGACGCCCGCTGCTCCTGCCTCCGGCATCTCGTACAACGCTCGGTTGCGAGCGGTGCGTGCCACCAAGGCGGTGTCATGCGGAAGCTGCTTCCAGAACGCGGCAACGTCATAGCTGCCGTCTGCCAGCAGCACTAGTCGCTGTGCTGCTCGTCCCGCGCTGTCGACCTCCTGACGCAGCCCTGTCAGCGCCGCGTGCGCCCCTTGCCACTCCGTTTGGGCAGCGATGCGAGCTGGACGGGCCTTGGGCGTGAAGATGGGATAGCTCACCACCGGGAGCGCCCGTGTGTAGCCATGGGTCAGCGGCGGCAACCAATGCAGCGCGCCAAAGCGCTGGCCGAGCGCCAAGCCGGGACGCCAAGGGGCCGTGTTAGGTGCTTTGCGCCAACCGACACCCGGCATGCGCCGACTACTGCGGGGCAAGAAGACGCCGTCCACCGCCAGCAGATAGGGAGCGCTGGGGGCGACATGCTGAAAGGTCTGGCGCATCAATCGCTGCTGCAGGTGTGTCATGCGGATGCGGTCGTGGCTGAAGAGGCGGTAGAAGGGCGACCAGTCGGCGTCGCCCGCCCCCGCCGCGAGCAGGGCTTGAGTGAGCGTGTGGCGGGCCAGACTCCACAGGAAGCCAACCACGAGGAGGCACATGCGCTGGTAGGTCCGCTGCTGGCGGAAGGCGGGACGCTGGTCGGCAAGTAAGGCGAGGAAGTTGGCCGCAAGGGATGGAAAGGGCTCCGCTGGTGTGGTATGCTCCATGGACGACCTCCCGTGGGTGGCTAGGTTCTCAACTTCCACAGCCTACCCGCTGGCGGTCGGTTTTGCAACGCCCTCCCTTCCAAAGGGCCAAACTTCAGGACCGC
>JBBRHB010000319.1:0-6153 GCA_038223355.1 Chloroflexales bacterium | reverse complement strand
CCAGCCAACCGCGCGACGAAGTCGGGGCTGCGACGCTGCCGGCACTGCAAGCATTGTTGCAACGGCCCGGTCATACCGGAGTTGGCTCCTTGCCCCATAGCGTCGCCACAATCAGCAGCGCTACTTCGCACGATTGTTTGGAACATCGCTTGCTGCGAGGCGTGCTTGACCTGCTTGCACAACGCGTTACCGAGAGCGGCACGATCATTCAACGTGAGCATGAGCGGCGTAGGCGCTCAGGGCTGGGGGTCGCACAAATCCGTGAGATGCAGGCCGGGCAGCAGCGGGCGATGCGCGAACTACGGCGTGCACAAGCGCTTCCACTGCTAGTCGGTCTGCCTTCAGCAACGCATTGCACTGCACCGACCCACTTGATGCGCCACGACCGGCGCTACCGCGCGTGGTACCTGCTCTGGCGCTCATTACGGGAGACGCCGCAATTAGCTATTGATAGCCCCTTGTGGAACTTACCGCTGGCCGATCTACCAACGCTTTATGAGCAGTGGTGCTTCCTTCGTACAGCGGCAAGCTTGCTGCAGTTTGGCGAGGTGGAACAGCAGGCCTTATTTAAGGCCGCGTCGGGCAGTGGACCGGCTTGGACGCTTATGCTGGCCGAAAATTGCCCGCTGCTCGTCATACGCCTGAAGGATGGAGGCTGGGCGCGGTTGTATTATCAACGCCGTTATCTACCGCAAGGCGGTCACCACAACGGATGGGGCTCGCTCGATCCCTTTTTGCGCATCCCCGACATTGCAATTGAACTAGAACAGGCTGGGCGAGCAGCCACAACCCTGCTGCTCGACGCTAAATACCGTGTTATGCCCGACGGCAGTTTGCCGCAAAACGCACTCGATACGGCCTACACTTATCGTGGATCCGTGGGCTATAACGGTCAGTCCGCAACGTGTGGTGTATGGCTGCTCTTTCCGGGCACGACGCCGATCTTGGCGGGCGACGTTGGCGCGTTGCCTTTACGGCCGGATAATACCAACGCTTTACAGGCTCTGCTTGAGCGAGTAATGAGGACTGATGCAGCAACCACCTGAGGCTTTTTTGCTGATGCCGGCGGACGGCTTGCCCACGGAACTGGTGGCGTGGCTAGAGGCACAGACCGCAGGACCGCTTTTAGTCGCCTTTGACCGGCTGCCGAATGGCGATTGGGCGCTGCAGGCACTACCGGATGTCGATCCGACCATGGTAGCGCGCGTGCGACGGATTTTGGCGCAGTATGCCGACGTACTGCGGCGACTGACATGATCGACGTTCCAAACCTAGCCGAGGTCCTGGTGATTCATGAGTTGTTGCTCGAAACCTTTGGCGGGATGCGTGGCATTACAGAGCAAGGTTTTGGCAAGATTGAAGCGGCGGTCGCCGCGCCTCAGCAGTCGATCTTTGGCCAGGATCTGTATCCAGACCTGCTGACAAAGGCGACAGCCTTGTTCTTTAGTCTGGCGCGGGCGCATGGTTTTTCGGATGGAAACAAGCGCGTTGCGCTCGTAGCATTAATCGATATGCTGTCGCGCAATGGCTATCGGCTGTCCTGTGATGATGATACCTTGTATCAGGGTGTTATGAGCAGCGCAGATAACGGTACGCGCGCAGGTGCCGAGGAATGGATCAAAGCTTATTTAGTTAAGGAATCATGATTACCTATCTTTCAGAGTTCGATGTACGGAGGGTACGACGCGAGCTGGAGCAGGCGACCGGTGAACGCTTTGATCTGCTCAACCACGACGGATTATTGTCAGCGCTGGCAGCACCTAAGCAGACGATGTTCGGGGACGAACTGCATCCGACGCTCATTGATAAGGCAGCCACGCTATTTTTTCTGCTGATTAAGAACCATCCGTTTTATGACGGTAATAAACGTATTGCGCTGAGCATATTGCGTATGTTCCTCGCAGGGAATGGCTTGCATTTGCGAGCGACGGACGATGAAGGGCTGCGCTTCGCCCAGCGGATCGCGGCGACGGCTCAAGATAGCGGGGCAATTTATAGTTGGATCGCGTCGCTCGTTGAAGAGCAGCCAGACACCCAGCCCTAGTCGAGCGCGAACTTCATAAACGAGCAGCGTCAAGCAGCGGTCTCCAGCAACTGCAAGATCCCTTCTAAAGGTATTGTGATCCAGTCGGGACGGTTATTGAGTTCGTACACCATTTCGTAGATTGCCTTGTCAAGTAAATAGATATCAAGAAGGCGTTGTAGCTCGGAAGGGCTTTGCGGCAAGAAGGTCGCTTGTCCGGCCGCCGAAAGATAGCCGTTCAAGAAGGCAATGCTGGCCCAGCGATGCCACGCGCGCGCCCACCCATCCTGCGGCACTGCCTCGGCCGGGTGTCCGAACGGTCCGGCCGAGCGACTGCGTAAGGCGGCATAGGGGGCATAATGCAACGAGCGGAGCATGCCGGCCACATCCTGGAGGGCAGAGCTTTTACGTTGACGCTCGCTTAGAGGTCGGGCGGGCTCGCCTTCGAAGTCGATGATGAAGAAGTCTTGCCCGGTATAAAGTACCTGCCCAAGATGATAATCGCCATGACAACGCATGCGTAAGGCGGTCAATGGATGGTCACGCAGAGGCTCGAAGCGCGCCAGGATCTCGCCCTCACGATCTAAGAGTGCCTGAGTCGATGACTGGGTAGCCTGTGGCAGATTCGCGCGGGCCGTGCGCAGTGTGCTGAAGGCACGGCGTGCTGCTGCTGTCGAGGAAGCGTAAAATGTGTGCTGATACTCCTCGGTAAAAGGCTCAGGCGCAAAGGTCGGCTCAGTAGGATCGGACGCCAGCGCTAGGTGGAGTTCACCGGTGCGTTGACCTAGGAGGCGGGCTGATTCGGCATAGCTCCCCAGTGAGGTATGCGCATCGGCAGGCAGCGGCTGTGTGGCAAGGGCCAGTAATTGGCCGGTCGACAGCGCAGTTGCTTGGGGTGTGCCTTGCTCGGTAGCTGTGTGCTTAAAGTAAGCCTCTAATATCTCCAGGGTATAGCTCCAAGCGTCACCGTGGTTGGGCACAAAGCCCTGGAGGATGGCCAGCGTCATGGGGACACCATTCTCCGGCTGATACTCCAAAGCTCCGGCTACGGGAGGAACATTCGTAAACGCAGTATGTTCAGTAATAAACCGGCCGATCTCGAGATCGGGGTTGATACCGCTTTCAAGCCGTCGAAAGAGCTTCATGATAAAGCGGTCGCCGTAGATCACCGACGTATTGCTTTGCTCGGCATTAACAATCCGCGGCTTGAGTGCTGGGCCGGCAGAACCAAGAAGCTGGGTAAACGCGGCGGTCATCGAAGGCAGCAACTGCCCTTCAGCGGAGCGCAGCACGTGGCCATCTTGAATTATATTGAGGAGTGCAGCACAAAAGGCCGGCTCTACGAGAGCGTCGTATAAGACGCCTTCGCTTGCGGTACCGGTTATTTTTAGACGCGCCAGGATGGTACGATATTGCTGGGCAAACAGCGCATCTGCACGCTCGCCTGTCGCGAAGGCGAGTGGTAAGACATAGATTTGGTCATCGCCATCGGCATACTCAACGTTGAGCCATGTTAGATAGGCCTGCTCATCCATAAACGCAACAGGCACCGTGCCGGCGATGTATACAGCTTGGATGGGGCGGGCTTTACCCCCAAACCACCGCCGCCCCTGTAAATAGGCGGGCAAGTAGCGGGTCAGGGCGTGCGCTTCCTCGCCCTGGAGCAGGGTAGACCACGCACCGCTGATCGTGATCGTTGGGATATCGGAGGCTACGAGCGGACCGGCTTGATTCTCACCTCTTCCAGCCATACTGATCGGGTCTCCTTCCCAACATCAGAGATAGTAATCGAAGTCCTGCTCCGTGCGGACCCGGCGGCGGATGGCGAAGATATGCGCGGGCACAGTTTGCGGGTTGAGCTCGACATAGTTACGTGTACCGTGCCATAGGTAGCGCGTGTCGGTCAGTAGATCATGTACTTGGTAGGGCTGCCTGGGGTCAAGCCCGAGTGCCTCAAGCGGCAGTTCTACCATAGCAGCCTGTGTATAGCGCGGGTCCAGATTGACCACGGTTAGAATAATATTTGTGAGATCATCCGTGCTCTTGGTGTAGGCGATCAGCTGCTCGTTATCGATGCGGTGAAAACGCAGATTTTGGTAGCTCTGGAGTGCGGCGTTCTCCCGGCGGATGGTATTCACACGAGCAATCAGGGCTTTTAAACTGTCGGGTCGTTCACGATCCCAACGTTTGATCTCGAACTTCTCCGAGTGCAGATATTCCTCTTTGCCGGGCGCGAGCGGCGTATTATCACAAAGCTCGTAGGCCGGACCGTAAATGCCGTAGCTGGCAGCGAGTGTAGCGGCCAGGATCAGGCGCGCCATGAAGTTCGGGCGACCGCCGAATTGGACAGACTCCGGCAGGATGTCGGGTGTGTTCGGCCACAAATTAGCACCAAAAAACTCGCGCACTTCGGTCTGGGTGAGTTCTGTGAAGTATTCGATCAGTTCGGCTTTGGTGTTGCGCCACGGAAAATAGTTGTACGACTGGCTAAAGCCGAGCTTCGCCAGCCGGTACATGGGCTTAGGACGAGTAAATGCCTCGGCAAGGAAGATAGTCTCGGGATAGTCGCGCCGGATTTCGCCGAGCACCCACTCCCAGAACGCGAAGGGCTTGGTGTGCGGATTGTCGACGCGAAAGATGCGCACGCCCTGCTCGATCCAGAAAAGGAAGATGCTCTTGAGTTCCTGCCAAAGCCCTTGCCAATCCTCGGTTTCGAAATCGAAAGGGTAGATGTCTTGATATTTCTTGGGCGGATTCTCGGCGTACTGAATGGTGCCATCTGGCCGGTGCCGGAACCACTCGGGATGTTCTGTGACATATGGATGATCGGGGGCACACTGAAAAGCAATATCGAGCGCCAGTTCAAGGCCGTATTGGTCGGCCGTCGCCAGCAAATGACGAAAATCATCCAGTGTGCCAAGTTCCGAATGGATCGATGTGTGACCACCCTCGGCGGATCCAATGGCCCAGGGACTGCCGGGATCGTCTGGCCCGGCAATCGTCGTATTGTTTGGCCCTTTGCGAAAGCTGTGACCAATGGGCGATATCGGCGGGAAGTAGAGCACATCAAAGCCCATGGCTGCCACATACGGGAGTTGCTGCTCAACATCTTTAAAGGTCCCGTGGCGACCCGCTTCAAGCGACCATGAGCGCGGAAAAAGTTCGTACCACGCACTAAAGCGCGCCTTGACCCGATCAACCACGATGCCAAGTTCCCGATGGTAGGTTCGAGCAAAGTAACGCTCGGCATGCTGGTACATTAGCACTGCTAGCTCGGGCGACAAGGAGCTGCGGATCGCTTCAGTTCCACCGGCACGTAACGCAGTAACATGCGCCCGTAGCTTAGCGCCGTCGGGAGCCGGAGCGCGTACGCTGGCTTCTTCAACAAAACCTGCTCCGATCAGCAAATCGACCGTAAGATCCTGGTTGGCCTCAACGCGTTTAACAAAGTCGCGGTGCCAGGATTTAAAGCGATCAACCCACGCTTGCACGGTATATTGGGCCGAGCCGAGCTGAGAAACGCTGAACATGCCGCGCCAGCGATCATTAACTAGCTGCTCCATGGGCACCTCGGTCCACTCTGACTCGGAGCCGTGGCGATACAACAAGACACAGGATAAGGCGTCATGGCCGTCGGTGAAAGCATCGGCCTCCACGATAACCTGCTCGCCGACCCGCCGCTTTATTGGGAAACGGCCACAATCGATCGCCGGCTCCACACCTTCAATAACTACTCGCTTTCGGCCTTCTTCAGTCAGCAAGGGGGATCTCCTCCAAAGTGAGCCGCAATTCTCTCGCTATCAAGAAACTTGCCCCGGTTAGGACGATTGCTTCAGAGAGCGATACAAGTCGAGCGTCTTATAGGCAATGGCCGTCCAGCTAAAGTGGTCTTCAACCCGCTTACGCCCGTTGCGCCCAAAGGTTGCCCGCAAGTCAGGATTGAGGGCGACCTGATTAATCGCCGTCGCCAAATCCTGCGAGAACTGCTGGGGGTCAACCGGGTCAAAGGTGCCGGGTTTCAGTTGCAACGGGACCAGCAGCCCGGTCTCGCCGGGAACAACGACCTCCGGGATGCCGCCAACCGCCGACGCAACGACGGCCGTCTCGCAGGCCATCGCCTCGAGATTAAT
>JBBRHB010000318.1:0-6153 GCA_038223355.1 Chloroflexales bacterium | reverse complement strand
TGCCACAAACGACGGAATACCGAGCTTCGCCACTGGAAACGCGGTGATCAGCCCGGCCACCGCGCCGAGCACCAGTACCAGCGGCAGGACCACAAACACTGGTAAGCCCCACTTGACCAGCGCGATCGCCGCGACCGCGCCCAGAAAGCCGGCGAGAAACCCGACCGACAGATCGATCTGGCGGATCACAATCACCAGTGTCATACCGATGGCCAGCACCGCGATATAGCCGGTCTGGTTCAGCAAGTTGCTCAGGTTACGCGGACCGACAAAGGTGCCTTTGGTGGTAACCGCAAAGTACGCCATGATCACAAACAAGGCGATGTACATGCCGTACTCGCGGATGTTCTGGCGCAAGACCTTCTGCAAATTGTGGAGCAGCGTCGGTGATCGAGGTACGTTTCGCAGGGTGTCAGTTGACATTTTCAACCTCCTAGTTGGTAGCCAGACTCATGATCTTTTCTTGAGTCGCCTCTTCGATCGGCAGTTCGCCCGTGATACGGCCGGCGGATACGATGTACACGCGATCGCTCATTCCCAGCACTTCGGGTAACTCGGACGAGATCATAATAATACTCATGCCCTGCTGCACCAACCGATTCATGAGGCCGTAAATTTCGAACTTGGCACCGACATCGATGCCACGGGTGGGTTCGTCGAGAATCAGCACCTCGGGCTTGGCAAACAGCCATTTGCCCAGGCAGACCTTTTGCTGATTGCCGCCGCTCAAGTTGGAAACGCGCTGCTCGACGCTCGGTGTCTTGATGTTCAGCGACGTTTTGTACTCATTCGACACCTTGATCTCGGCGTTCTCGTCGATGAAGCTGTTTTCGGCGATCGCCCATAGATTGGCGAGAGTGATATTACTCTTAATATCCTGAATTAGGATCAGACCGTTGCCCTTCCGATCCTCGGTCACGTACGCAATACCGGCGTTGATCGCGTCCTGCGGCCTGCGGAAATTGCGCTTTTTGCCCTTCACAAACACATCGCCCTTGAGCTGGTAGTGTGTGGAATTGCCGAACAGGCTCAGCGCCAGCTCGGTGCGGCCCGAGCCCATCAGACCAGCAACCCCGACGATCTCGCCGCGCCGCACATTGAGGTTAATATCGTGCAACACGGTCCGGCCCAGCGCCGGATCATAGGCGGTCCAGCCTTTGGTTTCCAGCGCTACCTCACCGAACTGGCGAGCCGGACGCCGGGGGTAAATGTTTTCGATCTCACGGCCGACCATGTGCTTGATCAGCGTTGCTTCGGACACCTCGCCCTTGTGAGCATCCAGCGTGCAGATGGTCTGACCA
Organism: Chloroflexales bacterium; assembly: GCA_038223355.1. Taxonomy (GTDB): domain Bacteria; phylum Chloroflexota; class Chloroflexia; order Chloroflexales; family Kallotenuaceae; genus JACDGP01. Next base: position 4,852 of record JBBRHB010000318.1, on the reverse strand, counting down.
TCGCGCAGCACCGTGACCGAATCGGCAATGTCGATCACTTCTTTCAGCTTGTGCGAGATCAGAATGCAAGTAACGCCTTCAGCGCGCAAGCCACGCATCAAGTCCAACAGGTTCGCGCTGTCGTTCTCGTTGAGGGCAGCGGTCGGTTCGTCTAGAATCAAGAGTTTAACATTGCGGCTGAGCGCCTTGGCGATTTCGACCAACTGCTGTTTGCCAATGCCCAGTTCCCTGACTTTCGCAGCGGGATTGATGTTGAGACGGACTTTGCTGAGCATTTCGCTCGAGCGCTTGATCGTCTCATTCCAATCCATCATCGCCCCTTTGCGAATCTCGTTGCCCAGGAAGATATTTTCATACACCGTCATGTCGGGAACCAGTGCCAGTTCCTGATAAATGATGGCGATGCCAGCGTGCTCGCTGTCACGAATGCTGTGAAAGTGCTGCACTTCGCCGCCGTACAGGATATCCCCGCTGTACTCACCATACGGATACACGCCGCTCAACACCTTCATCAGCGTGGACTTACCTGCGCCGTTCTCGCCGACAAGGCAGTGAATCTCACCCTGGGTGACACGAAAGCTGACGTTGTTCAACGCTTTCACGCCGGGAAATTCCTTGGTGATATTCTTCATTTCCAGAATAGGGGTATTCATGACATCTGACTCCTGGCACCTCGTGCGCACTCAGCACCGAGGATCGGGGCTTAGGGCTTATCGGTGTCCCGCCCCTATATATACAAACCTGGGCGAACCCAGGGGATTCTTTGGAACGTGTGGCAGGGCGTAGACCCTGCCACACGTTCCGGTGAACCAAACCGATTGTTGTGAGTCTAAGCCTTACTTCAGGTTGGTAAAATCGGAGGCCTGGTAATAGCCGGAGTCGACCAGGGCCGACTTGACATTGGCCTTATCCACCGAGATTACCGCTGATTGTAAGGCCGGCACGTCGATCTTGCCATTGTTGTACGATCCCTTCGGTGAGAGCGCCTTGTTCTGCAACAGCGCTACCGCCGCATCGATCGCTCCACCTACCAGCGTGCGTACATCTTTGAAGACCGTCATCGACTGCTTGCCGTCAACGATGTACTGCACCGACGCCTTTTCCGCATCCTGGCCCGTCACCACGTAGCTCTTTACTGCCTTGTCGGACGCAAACGTGTCCGCAATCGCGCGTGCCGTGCCGTCGTTCGGTGCCAAGATGAAGACGTTGCCCTTGTCCGCATCCGATGCCGCCGTCAGGTTTGACTCCGCCAGCGTCTTGGCCGTGTTGAAGTCCCAGTTCGTCGTGACCTGTCCGATGATCTTGGCCTCTTCGTCACGCGTTAGCGTCGCCTTGTCTTTCAGCCCGACCGCTTCAGTCGAGTTCTTGACCACGACGGTACCATCCGCAATCTTCGGTTGCAGCACGCTCCAGGCACCCTGGAAGAAGATGAACGCATTGTTGTCGGTGGCAGCGCCTGCATACAGGTACAGCGGATTGCCTTTAGCGCTCCCAGCCTTGTCAACCAGGTACTTGGCCTGCTGTGCTCCGACCGCCACACTGTCGAAGGTCACATAATAGTCGACGGCGTCGGTGTTGCGGATCAGGCGGTCGTAGGAGATCACCTTCACGCCTGCAGCGCGCGCTTCGTCGGCGGTTGACGCCGCAGCGGCACCGTCCTGCGGGCAGAGGATCAGCACTTTGATGCCCTTGGTGAGCAGTGCCTCAACGTTAGCCTTTTCCTTGGCCGAATCGCCCTGGCTAAAGAGGATCTCCACCTTGTAGCCCGCCTTGGTCAGGGCTTCCTGGAAGCGTGTCTGATCTTGAATCCAGCGTGGTTCATCCTTGGTCGGCAGCACGATGCCTACCGCCAACTGGTTGCTGCCGCCTGCGGCCGGCGCGGTGGTAGAAGTCGTTGCGGCTGCCGGGGCTGCCGTCACCGGTGCTGTCGTCCGGGCTGCCGGAACTGCGGCGGAGGTCGTCGCTGTACTGCCGGATGGTGTAGAGGTCGCGGGAGTGCCGCCGCATGCTGCAAGCAGGCTAGCAAACATCAGAAACGTCACGAACACCAGAATCGTCCGATTGAATCGTCCTCGAAACATCTTATGCTCCTATCTACTGCTGATAGTCAGGTCCTGGCTATACGGCTCGTCACAGAGCCGCAGCTATGCTGATCGATTTCACCTCCGTTCCACGAAAAACGATGCTCTAAGGGAGCCGGATGGTGCCGCTAACCAGTGTAGGCTATGAGAAACCGCACCAACCCATGGCGGCAGATCGGCTGAGCCTATCTGCATTGGTGGTCAGGGCATTCTAAGGTAGAGCAGCACTTGAGTTACTGTAGGCTAGATGTAGCTGCCGATCAACCCTTATATCCCCTCAATTGTCTAGTGGAAATCCCCTCATCGAGGTCGTGGGAATTCCCCCCTTTTCGGCTCAGTCAACTAAGTCGTCGATCACCTCGCGTAGTGTAGCAGCATCCAGATCCTTTTTATCCAGAAATGCGACTGCTCCAGCGCTGATACCCAGGCGATGGAACTCGCGATCAGGATATGCGCTGATCAACACAATGCGCGTGGCCGGGGAAAGCGATTTAATGCGTCGCGCACTATCGATGCCGTTTTCGTCGCCGAGTACCACATCGATGAAGGCCAACTGTGGCAGCAGTTCTTCGACCAACCGCAACGCTACGCGGGTATTCTCGGCTTCATAGATCATGGCCTGTGGACGGGTCTTACCGACCATCCGGCGCATCTGAGTGCGGTAGCGGGTGTTGTCGTCAACAATCAAGATCGTGAGCGCCCCGGTGCGCCGCGCTTCGAGCACACCACCCGGCAGCGGCAACGACGGCGCGATCTGGCCAAGCACATCGGGGCGCCGCATCAGGAAGTTCGCAGCTTCAAGGCGGCTTTGAACGTTGAGTTGGCGATACAGGCGGGTCAGATGATTTTCAATCGTCTTGACGCTCAGGCCTGTCTGGCGCGCGATCGCCTGATTGTCAAGGCCATCACGCAGGCAGGCCAGAATATCGCGCTGGCGGGCTGAAAGGGTGAATGCCGCCGGCGCTTCCCGCGCACGCACGAGCTTTTCAACCAATGGACTGCACACCCAACGCTCACCGGCTAGCACGCGCTGCAATGCCAGCCGCAGTTCACTCAGCGGCTGATCCTTAAGATGGTAGCCATTGACGCCAGCGCCAAGCAGACCCTGTACATACATGTCGTCGTCGTAGGCGCTGACGATCAGAATCTTCAGGTCGGGATAGCGCGCGCGGATCTGGCGGATCGTGCTGATCGGCTCGAAATCCGGCATTGTTACGTCGGTTACCAGCACATCGGGACGTGTCTCGGCCAGGGTCGTGAGCAGCGCCTGACCGTCGCCGATTTCGCCGACGATCGTGATACCCGGCAATTCGCGCAGGGCATTCGCAATGCCGGCCCGGACGACCGCGTGATCGTCGGCCAGCACTAGCCTGACAGGTGGGGAAGTCACGTATGAGTGTGCGCCTCGCTGCGTCGGCGCGCTGCATCGAGGCGCGTCGCCTATAATTATACCCGCATCTGAACTCAATGAAGGTACAATTAACAAGATCTGGACGACGGGCTAACATGCCATCACAAGGAAAGGACGATCATGAACGCACCAACATGCGAAGCCGAGCTCGAATGGGCAACCGCGTGGCTCGATTCCGTAGCCGATGGATCGTACACCATGAGCCAGCGCAAGCTGACATCTATCCAAGCGCGAGGTGGTAGTCTCGACGCCGTCAAGGCACTTGCCGAGCAGAAAGGCGTCCACTTACTGCTGCTGGAAGATGACCGGGGAGAGGCACTGGTGGCAGCAAGTACGAAGCCCTTCGAGGTCATCTGCTAATCAGCGCTACCAGAGGCTCAGCATTATTCCAAAGGTCTTGTTACGTAAACCAATGATCGGCTGCCGCAACGGTTTCAACCAAAACCGCTTGCGGCGGCCTTAGCGCCTGCTTGACTCCTCCCGCGCCCAAATCCAAAATCCACCGTGCCCTAGAGATCGTGCAGCTGGCCGGTGATGCACAGCGTTGTGTACGGGAGTATTCGCTAGGCATGCGGCAGCGTCTCGGACTAGCCTTGGCCTTGCTGCGCGAGCCGGCATTGCTCATTCTTGATGAGCAATCCAACGGCCTCGATCCGGCCGGCATACGCGACATGCGAGCGCTGATTCAACACCTAGCGGCTTCACTCCACATCACTGCTGCTTCTCAACAAGCGGCCTACCTAGACCTATAGTATGGAGAATGCCATAGGTATGGAGAATTTCCTTTTCAACGCATCACAAACGCCCAATATTACAGCCAGCGAAATTGCTGACAGTTCGGTACAGCACTCCAAAAAATTCGCGCTTGCAAAATAAGAACTAATGTGTTATAATACACGACTATACGATGTCCCTTGAGCACCATCACCAATATCCACTCTTGCTCTTCGTCGCACCTACTCGACACCATTGCTCCCATTGTTCTTATTGTTAAATCATTGTTCTTGCATTGTTTTTTTATTGCTTTTCGTCGAACGGCTCAAGCTTAGAAGCAATGAATTGCACATTGCTTTTTATTGCTTTTGAATCGCCGTTTACCGCATGGGGATGCCAAATGTGTAAAATGTCTGTTGAGCCACAAGATCAATAAGAACAATAGATTACGGCATGCTACTATAAGCACTCGACAAATTGGAGGACGCCATGCCCTCGTTGCTGGTTAAGCATGCCAACACGCACAATACCTTGGATGACGCTGACCACCGCTCGGAAGATGCCGGGCTGTATGTGGTCGATAACGTTATTCAGCAGATCGGCCCGACTGCCGATCTGCCTACGCAGGCCGATCAGGTAATTGATG
>JBBRHB010000317.1:0-6157 GCA_038223355.1 Chloroflexales bacterium | reverse complement strand
CTGCCGCAACGAGTACAGAAGTTGCTGCCTTTGTCATCGATCCTGGCGATACAGCCAGCCAAGTTGCTACGAAGCTCAAAGATCAGGGTTTGATCAGACAGACCCTGTTATTCAACTTAATGGTTCGGGAGCGTAAGGTTGCAGGCAAGCTCCAAGCAGGACAATATCAGCTTGAGAAGAGCTGGACGACGGGCCAAATTATTACTGCTCTCCAAAAGAGCCGGGTCGAGGAAAAGAAAGTCACGGTCATCCCTGGCTCGCGCATCGAAGAGATTGCCAAGGTTCTGGTAGATGCGAAGCTGGCGCCGTCAACCGATGTTGCCCTGGCGACGATGAAGAATGCCGATTACTTCAAGAAAGGGCACCAGCTCCTGAAAGACATTCCTGCTGGCCAGTCCTTGGAAGGCTATCTCTTCCCCGATACCTACCAGGTTGTCGCAACCGCTAAGATCACCGATGTCATTGACACAATGCTCAAGGGCTTTGAAGACCAATACAAAACGTTTGACACACAAATCAAAGTCCAGGGTCGCACAACCCATGAGATCGTGACCATGGCGTCGATTGTGCAGCGCGAAGCTGCCAGTGATGCCGAGATGCCCCATGTGGCCTATATTCTGTGGAATCGGCTGGATCCCCAGTACGCAGCGGAGGTTGCAGGTCGCTTGCAGGCCGATCCAACAGTACAATATGCGGCAGGCTATGATACGGCCACGCAAACCTGGTGGCGCAAAAATATCGATCAGTTCATTAATATCAATAGCCCCTATAACACGCGTAAAAACCAGGGGTTGCCGCCTGGCCCCATCGATAGTCCGGCCCTCGCGGCCCTCAAGGCTGCTGCACGGCCCGGTGCCGATCGACCCGATCGTACACCGGGCGACAAGGACCTCTACTTCGTGGCAAAGTGCGGCACAAATGGTACAAATTATGCGGCAACCCTTCAAGAGTTTAATAGGTTGCAAGCAGAATACCTTTCATGCCCGAATCCGCGCTAACAGCCGATGGGCCGGTTACGACCGGCTTGATCGGCCTGCCCATCGCCCATAGATTATCGCCCGCACTCCATCATGCGGCCTTTCGTGCCTATGGGCTGCCCGATCAGTATGCTCTGTGGCCAACCGAAGCCGAGCAGTTACCTGCGCGTGTGGCCGCACTCCGCCAGCCGTCGATGCGTGGTGCGAACGTCACGATTCCCCATAAAAGTGCGGCACTCGCACTTGTTGACGCGCTTGACCCGGTTGCCCAAGCGATCGGTGCCGTAAATACGATTGTCCGCCAAGCGGATGGTTCGTTGCTGGGCCTAAATACTGATAGCGCCGGTTTCGTGGCAGCATTGCAGCAGGCCGATTTTGATCCTTCGGGGCGCAACATTGTGCTGCTCGGGGCAGGCGGTGCCGCCCGCGCCGTCGCGCATGGCTTGATCGCACATGGTGCCCGCTGCTTAACGGTGGTTAATCGGACTGCCGAGCATGCCGAGGCGCTGCTGGCCGATTTGCTTGCCGCGACGCCGTACGATCCCGACCTGTTTGTCCTCGCCCCCGACGACCCCGATCTCCCCGACCTGCTACGAGCGGCCAACCTGCTGGTGAATGCGACCCCGGTCGGTAGCGATGACCGGAGCCTGCCGCTTCCTCCCACCATGCTCCACGCTCAGTTGCTTGTATGTGACTTGCTGTACCGCTCAACACCACTGTTGCGGTCCGCCCAAGCGGCCGGTGCTCATACGCAGGATGGGCTCGAAATGCTGGTGCAACAGGCCGCGCTCGCGTTTACGGCATGGACTGGCTATGCAGCGCCGGTCGATGTGATGCGTGCTGCCGGTGAGCAAGCTCGCGCAACTGCCCACTCCTGACTGCCGTGCTGTCCTTCCTCGTGCTCCTCGGGCTGTTCACCGGTAACGGCCTAAGCTGGTGTGTCGCACGCCAGTCCTGCACAGACGAACAACCTATTCCGCTACCGCGTCAGGCGCGCGACTGGTTACCGCTCGTTGGAGCGTTATGGTCGCACAACTGGTTCGCCCTGACCATTGAGTTGGTGACGGCGATCGCCACGGTGTTGCTGTTTGTCCGTCATGGCTCTTCGACGCACTTTGCGTTGTTGTGGCTGGGCGCGCTTGTGTTGATCGATACCGGCGCAGTTGATTGGAAGGTGAAGCTGATCGATGTGCTGCTGCTGCTGAGCGCAGCCGCCATCGCCGTTGCCAGTGCCCCGTGGCGCGCCTTACGCTGGGATCGGTCGCTCGAAGGACTGGCGACGGCCCTGGTACTCTTTCTGCTCTTTTTTGTGATGGCCAAGCTGCTGTATCCCGGCCAAGCCGCGCCCTTTGGGTTGGGAGATGTGTATTTGGGGATGTTTATCGGGGCGTTGGTTGGCTTCTTTGACCTGCCAGGCCCCCTATTTTATGGGATGGGATTGGCAGCCCTGGCCTCGCTAGCCATGATTGTCGCGCTCGGCTACCAGCGTGCCCGCCACATGCCGATCTCGTATGGCACCTATTTGTGCCTGGGCACGTTGATTTACATTACTGTAGGGCCGCACACCTAGCTCATCTCACCCCTTTGCCTTCCGTCCTTCCCACTTCGTCAAGCAGACCGGGAAGCGCTCGGCCAGGATGTCACGGACGGCAAAACCGTATTGCTGCGTTTCCCATTGGGCGTCGGGCTTGGTGCGCAAGTCAACCACATGCAAAAAGGCTTGGAGTGAGCCGGTCCAGATCCAGGAGGTATAGATGCTTTGCGGCAGCACGACTCGCGCCTGCTCTTTGGCAACGCCGAGCTCACGCATCTGCCCATAAGCTGCATACGCAGAGTCAAGACCGGCTTGGTAGGCAGCCGCAGCCTTTGCTTGGTCCTCCACCAGACCGGCGCTCCCTTGCTTGTTGCTCACAGATTGTGCGCGCCATTCTGTTGGGATATAGAACTCGTCATGTAACTCCACATAACGTCCACTCGCTTCATTCCAACCCGTCGAAGAGTACCCACCTGCTAAACCGGTGAACCGATCTTCGAGATCAAACTCCGGCGCGATGCCAATAACGTGTTTCCAAAGCTGGCGGGCAACGAATAGAGGTGCCTTTAAGCGAAGCATAAGCATGGCATGACGGAAGGGCGAAGTATGCTCGTGTTCGGCCAGGTAGGAAATCAGCTTGCGCTCGCGCTCCCCCAGCTGAGTAGCACCTTTATTGAATGAGACACGAGCGACTTCGACAGTCGTTAAGTCGCTGCCCATACTATCGAGTAGTTCAACATGGCCTTTATCCAAAACATCGATCTTCATAGGAACTCTCCTTAATCGCTACCAGTGTACTTATAGTCCCCACCCCAAATCGTGATGCGAGCGAGCGATATGCATGGAGTCACAATACAAGCTAATAAGTTAGCGGGAAGCCTCCAAAGCTTCTTCAGCGAACTGATCGAGCCGTCCCGCTTCAGCATCAGCTGCGATGTGGGCGTCCCATTGCTCTGCATCGAACTGTTCGTACCACGTCCATAATTCTTGGAGGGCCTGAGGTGATAACTTCGTGATCACTACCTTGATTTATTCTAGCGTTGTCATTACACCTCTTGCAACGTCGAGATCACTCGTGAAGCTTCTGGATTATATAACAAGGTTGCACGGGCTCGTGCCCATATCCTGTACCATCCGCCGTAACTCTTCACTGGCATCATAGTTGCATTCGAGCCGCATCCATTCCGGTAGTGGGCAAAGCTTTAGGAGTTCTTCAACATACGATTCCCGACAGAACGAACAGGGACCATCGTTATAGAGGAGCGAGAGCATGGCGGCAGCGTCAGCAGCAGGTGGCTCATGCTCAGTGAGAATGCTAAGGACATCGAAACCGATAGAATGAATGTCATCCGGGGTAAGTGACTGCTTAAGGAGTGCCTCGATCAGCAAATGATCATCGAATTCATAATTACTGCATAACAGTTCAACACCGTGCCGGGTCTGCGATTAAGCGCAGGCCCAGGTGCGCACGGCGGGATGTGCCAAAGGGACCAATGCTTTTGTGGCTGCGAACGCCAGCTCTACCTCAACACTTTCGGCCAGGTATAAGAGCGGCGCAGGTTCGAACGGAAACGGTCTGCTCCAGAAAAGATAGAGATAGCCTCGCTGTCGAGATGGGTCCGTTTCTGTGAGTAGTCCTGTGGCAGCCCGGGAGAGGTCCATATCTGAAGCGTTCTGTCCCCAGCGTCCAAGCTGCCCTCGTGGTGCACGTGCACCCCTAGCTCTAATCAAATCTTGCACTTCAGCAAGTGTTCGGTCCTCACGCTGCATACGTGCTTCCTTGTTGGCATTTCTGTCCAAACGATCGCGGGCAATCGCCTCAACGTAGGTAGCAACGGAATGGTCATCCTGAGCTAAGATCGCAAGTTGCTGGTGAGTCGTCTCCACACCATAGCGCTCTTCCAACAGGACGAGCAAGCTGTCATCAAGACAATCAATTGCATCATCTGGGTCCAGCTTGGCCCACAACTCAGCTACCAAGCGGAAGGCTGACAGTCCATCCAACACAACGATTTGATCGGCACCATTTATACCGTCGGTAAAATGTGTTACAACGTACGCATATAACAGATCACGAGCTAGTTGATGACCTTGCTGGGCTAGCCGACGAACCATCCCTAGCAAGTGATCGAGATCCCAGTCCTCGGTCGTGCTTGGTACAGCCTCCAAGATCTGGGCATGGTAGAACGTGGCCTCCTCTGTCGCTGCGATGATGTCAAGCATATACGCCGCGCGATCGCCTTCGAATTGTGGTTGATAGGCCTGGTTATGCAACACTCCCTGGAGAATAGTTGCGCGGTAGGGGGCAGAAGCGTGAGTCTGGAGGAAAAGTACGGCCCGGCCAAGTCCCAGTCGTAAGCTACGCTCGAACTCTCCGTCTTCCATATCACGCATTATGCCGGGCTCCCCCTCTATAATTGATGTACTTGGTCAAGCCTTTATCTACTCGCCCACCAGCTTTTGCAGCTCATACAGCTTCGTTAGCGCCTCAAGGGGCGTGAGTTGAGTCACGTCTAGTGCTCTCAGTGCTTCAGTAACGGGTGAGGGCTCGGGCGCAGCAACGAAGAGCGGCATCTGCTGGCCCGCAGGCTCGCGCTCTTGGGCAGCTTTGCGCATGGCTTCACGCTGGCGGATTTTGTCGCCGCGACCTTCCAACAAGGCCAGCACCTCGTTGGCGCGTCGCAAGACAGTTGGCGGCATGCCTGCCAGTTCAGCGACATGGATGCCATAAGATTGATCGGCACCACCCGGCACGATCCGCCGTAGAAAGACTATCGAGCCGTCTTCCTCGGTCACGGCGACGTTATAGTTACGCACGCGCGGCAGTACGCTCGCCATCTCGGTGAGTTCGTGATAGTGCGTTGCAAAAAGAGTGCGCGCACCTAGGCGGGGGTGATTATGAATATACTCAATTACCGCGCGGGCGATGCTCAATCCGTCATAGGTGCTGGTTCCCCGCCCCAACTCATCAAGCACAATCAATGACCGCTGTGTGGCATTATGCAGGATATTGGCCGACTCGGTCATCTCGATCATAAAGGTCGATTGGCCCGTCGCGAGATCGTCTTGTGCGCCAATCCGGGTAAAGATGCGATCAACCAGCCCAATCGTCGCCTCGTCGGCGGGCACGAACGAGCCGATCTGTGCCAGGAGTACAATCAGGGCGACCTGCCGCAAATAGACACTTTTGCCAGACATGTTGGGACCGGTAATGACCAGTACCTGCGCGGTCTGTGTATCAAGGTAGGCGTCGTTAGGCACGAACGACTCTTCGATGGTCTGCTCTACGACCGGATGGCGACCGGCCACGATGGCCAGTTCGGTCCCGTCCGTGAGAGTGGGCCGAACATAACGGCCACGCACAGCCACATCGGCCAAGCCGGCATACACATCCAGCTCAGCAAGCGTCCGCGCACTATGCAGCAGGCGTTTGGCCTGTGCCGCGATCAGGCCGCACACACGCTTGAAAGCTTCGCGCTCTAGCTCGTTGAGACGCCGCTCGGCATTCGTCAGCAGCGACTCGTATTCCTTGAGTTCCTGCGTGATATAGCGTTCAGCGCCCACCAGCGTCTGCTTGCGGATATATTCCTGTGGGATGTTCTTTTCCGGCGTGGCGCGCGAGATTTCGATGTAGTAGCCGAAGACG
>JBBRHB010000316.1:0-6160 GCA_038223355.1 Chloroflexales bacterium | reverse complement strand
CGGTACGTGCCATGGGTGAAGCGGCTCGAGTTCCATTTCTGGGGTGATCCGAACGTAAATCTGCTCAAGATGGAGAGCGGTGAACGCGATGCCCACGTCTTGACGATGACGCGTCCCGAGCACGACCGCATGATCAAGAATCCGAATATCCAGGTAAAAGTCTTCCCTGTCGGCATCTACAACTACATTTACCTAAATAACTCGAACCCGCTCTTCTCCGACAAGCAGGTGCGCCAGGCGATGGCCTACGCCATCGACAGGGATACTATCGTCAAGACTGTCCTCGGTCCGATCGGGCAGGTGCAGGACTCGTTCCTGGATCCGAGCGACTGGGCCTTCAAGCCTGACGTTAAGAAGTACGGCTATGATGTAGCAAAAGCCAAGCAAATGCTGGCCGATGCCGGGTGGAAGCCTGGCGGCGACGGCGTCCTCGTTAAGGATGGCAAACGTTTCGAGTTCGAGGCCTGGGCTCAAAAGACCAATGAGGTCGTCGAGCCGATTCAAAACAACCTCAAGGACGTCGGCATCACCCTTTCGATCCGTAACATCGACTGGCCGGCTATCGTTGACGAAATCAACAAGCCGACCTTCGTCGCCGCGGAGAATAATGATGGCTACGAGGCCTATCCTGACCGCCGCCATCGCTGGCACTCCCAGAATATTCCGCCGAAAGGCGTCAACGTGGCACAGTACAAGAATCCCGAGCTCGACACTATCCTCGATGCAGCGTGGGCTACGACCGACCGCGCCAAGCAGAAGGATTTGTACTGGAAGATGCAAGACATCCTCGTCGAAGATCTACCCTGGATTCCGATCTTCTACCCGCTCATGGTAGAGGCAACCAATAAACGGCTGCAAGGAACGGAGCAAGGGGCGATCTATGTCGTGCAGACCGCCTGTAAGTGGTGGGTCAGAGATGCAACGGATCCCAATAAGGCGTAGTTGGCACGGGTACGGGGCTGGCCCCCGACGCCATCGTGCCCGAGGTCAGCACCCGAAGGGAGAGAACCGATGCTACCGTATATCGCGCGGCGGCTGGTACAGGCCGTCCCGGTGATCTTGCTGTTGACGATGATCTCCTTTGGGATCATGCACCTTGCCCCGGGTGGGCCGGGCGCCTTTTACTCACAGGATCTTTCCTCCCCACGCACACCAGAGGAACTCGCACGGATGCGGCACCTGTACGGTCTCGACCGCCCCATGCCGGTGCAATACATCAGCTGGCTTAGCAACCTGGCGCATGGCGATTTCGGCTCGTCCTACCGCAACGGTGAGCCGGTGCTCGCCGTTCTCGGGCGTACCGGACCGGCCACATTTCTCTTGATGGGCTGCTCGATGCTGCTCGCACTCGCGGTCTCGATCCCGATCGGTGTCCTTTCGGCGGTCCGGCGCTACTCGGTCTTCGACTATCTTGCCACCTCGCTCGCGTTTTTCGGCATTTCGATCCCAACTTTCTGGATTGGGTTGATGGCGATCCTCGTCTTTGGCGTAGTGTGGCCCATTTTGCCGACGACTGGCATCCAGAACCCGACCGAGCCCTTCTCGCTCACGGACCGGCTGCGCCACCTGGTTATGCCCGTCTGCATCCAGGCGTTACCATTAATCGGGAGTTGGACACGCTTTATCCGGTCAACGATGCTCGAAATCATGGAGGAGGATTACGTCCGCACCGCGCGCGCGAAGGGCCTCTCCGAACGGGCGGTAACGTATATCCATGCCCTTCGGAACGCGCTGGGCCCAATGGTGACACTGCTGGGCATTACGGTCGCCTACATGGTCAGCAGCACCGCCGTGGTGGAGTATATCTTTGCCTGGCCAGGCATCGGGCAGAAATACATCTTTGCGGCCATTCAGGACCGCGACTACCCGATCCTCCTGGGTACCCTTGTGCTGGTATCGCTTCTGACAATCATTGGGAGCTTGCTGGCCGATATTGCGTACGCCATCGTCGACCCACGGATCAAGATGGGCCAGGGGGAGAACGCCAGATGAGTAGCGTGCAGGTGGCGCGAGGCTTAACCCTCGCCGACGGCCCGGTCACCAAGACCTGGATGTCGCGGCTGCGAGGATTCTGGCGGCGATTTGCACGCAACAGGATCGCGGCATTCGCCGCAATTCTCTTGACCGTCATCTATCTTGCGGCGATCTTCGCACCGTTCGTCACGCCCTACACCCCCGAAAAACAAAACCTCCTTGAGCGCTTCTCAGCACCAAGCCTGCGCCACCCCTTCGGTACCGACCAGTTTGGCCGCGACAGCTACACGCGTGCGCTCTACGGTGGTCGTGTCTCGCTGGCTGTCGGCGTTGCCTCCGTCGCGATATCGTTGATCCTCGGCACACTGCTCGGCCTAGAGGCAGGCTTTACTGGTGGGTGGCCGGACATCATCCTGATGCGCTTCACGGACGCCGTGATGGCTTTTCCCACGCTGTTTCTCATCGTCGCGATCAGCGCGCTTGTCGGACCCAGCCTCTTTAATGTCATTGCGATCATCGGATTGACCACCTGGCCGGTCGTAGCACGACTGGTCCGCGGTGAGGTACTCTCGCTCAAGGAGCGCGATTTCGCGCTCGCCGCGCGCGTGTTGGGCTTCAGCCCCCGGCGTGTCATGCTACGTCATCTCTTGCCGAATACGAGCGCCCCGATCATCGTCGCCGGAACGTTGCAGCTAGCATTCGCTGTGCTAACCGAGGCGACGCTCAGTTTCCTCGGTCTCGGCGTACGCCCGCCAACCCCCAGCTGGGGCAACATGCTGACTGTGGCACAAAAGGACATGTTCGTCGCACCCTGGGTGGCGGTCGCTCCCGGGGGGCTCATCTTCCTCACGGTGCTCTGCCTCAACTTTATCGGCGACGGGTTGCGCGATAGCCTTGATCCGCACTTGCGTGAGCGTTAATCATGCCTATGGACTATACCTACGATGCTCTGACCCAGGCGCTCCAGCATATTGTCGCGACGGCCCAGGACGTCTTCATTGAGCCGGAGCGGATCGCGGCGTGTGCTTCTCACCTGCGCGGCGTTGCAACGGCTGCACAGATCACGTTGCCTGCTTGGGCTGATCCGATACGGCACGCGGATGAGTTCCCGGCGACGAACACCCTTGATACCCTGCAGTTCTTTTTCGTCATGATCACACAGGGCTATCAGCACTACCTCGTTGACTCCGTCGGCAGGCCAACACCCTGGCAGGTCACGGTTGCGGGACGGCAGCGCATGGGCGTCCACGCCCAGTATGCTTGCGCCATGCGAGCCCTAGCCCACGGTATGGACATCCTCGATCCAATGTACCTGAGGCACATGACACTTGAGGATGTCCAGCACTTCTACACCGATGAGGCGAACGGCAACGTTACGTTGCCCGACTTAATAGGTCGCTTGGCGCGCTTCCACGAGGTTGGATGCGTACTAGCGGGGAAGTACAGTGGCCACTATGCTAATCTCCTGGCAGCGGCCGAGGGGCTATTGTTTCGGGACGATGGCCGGGGTATTGTACAACGGCTCGTCACGGACTTCCCACTCTCCTACGCTGACTGGCCGTTCTGTAAGCTTGCGGTGACACCGTCTCGCATGCTCCATGATCGGTGCCGTTCCGAGATCCCGTCGTCGGCGGACTACCTCATACTGACTGAGGTGCGAGACCCGGAACATTTCGAGGCAGGTGCCGATGTTGCCCGACCCTTCGCACTGATCCGCCTCGGTCTGTTACGCACCAGCCCCCACCTCGCGAGCGTGCTTATGGACCACCAGCCGGTTGGCCAGGGGTCCCGGATCTATGACGAACTGCGCGCGGCAGCTATGCTGGTATCTCGCGAGCTCGTACACATTTCTGGTGTTCCGTCTCCGCAGCTCGGGGGCGAATTGTGGGCGACAGGCTTTTACCGCTGCCCAGTTTGCCGGGCCGGCATCAGCGACGACGAATTATGGTGTGCCCATAAGCCTATTTGCCACGCCTACCAGGTCGATCACGCACTCTTCGAGCTTGGGTCGCTGGTCGGTGCGGGGGACTGAATGTTTGGAGGTGCAGCACGTGGCTACGGTTGAGGAGTTCATTGTCCAAACAAACCGGCAGTTGATGGCTGCCATCGAGTCACAACCTGACGCTATGACCGCTGTGCTTACACATGTACGGGGGCAAATGCAGTCGACCTCGCTGCGTCAGATGCTCCAACAAGCTGGGAGTATATTCCTGACCGGCTGTGGTGATTCGCTCTTCGCGGGGATGGCATCCCAGCAGGCATTCTTGCAGTATGGTGGCGTGATGACGCAGCCCGTTGAGGCCCTGGAATACTCGCGCTACCTGGGGCTTTACGTACCCCCCGATTCGCTGCTGATCGCTGTCTCGAACTCGGGCCGGGTAGCGCGCACCGTCGAGGCTGCCCGCATGGGGACGCGCTACGGTGGAACGATAGCCATCACCAATGCACCTGACAGCCTGCTAGCGCGGAGCGCTACTCAATCGATCGCTGTCGGCCTCCCGCCGATGTCGTCCGGTGCAACGGGCACACGCTCATACCTGGCAAGCATGCTTGCGCTCTACGTCATCGCGATCACGCTTGGCGAAGTGCGCGGGACATTAAGCGCAGCGGAGGCTGCCGATCTCCATCGTGTGCTTGACGAAGGCGTTGAAGCGGTCGCCTGGACAGTCCACCATAGTCAAGTGCCCATCAAGAGCATGCTCCTGCCGCTCCAATCCCGGCGGGTGCTCTATATCATCGGTGCCGGCCCAAATTACGGCACCGCGCATTATGGGGCTGCCAAATTTCTTGAAGCACTGGGACTGAGCGGCGTTCCAGTTCAGATGGAAGAGTGGGCACATCTGCAATTCCATCTTGCGGGCCCTGACACAACATTTATCCTCCTGGCGCCTGCCGACGCCAGCCGCCAGCGCGCGCTCGAGCAACTCCGGGGCTTAAACGATATGCAGGCAGACGTGATTGTGATTGGGCCAGCTGGCGATAGCGCGCTTCCGTCTCTGTCCTCCACCATTGTTCCGGTGTCGGGCCGTCTCCCGGCCATATTCTCGCCACTGGAAATGGCTGTGCCCCTCCAGTGGATGGCCGCTCTCCTTGCCGAGTCGCGCGGCACTACCATGCACATGCTGATAGACGAGCATCATCGAGACGTGAACTTCCGCCAGATCTTCGATAGTGGGATTGTACAATTGCCAACCCACCGCGGTTGAGCCTACCGCTTATATGGACGTACAAGGAGTTCTATCATGACAAACGGTACCGAGCACGAGCGTGACCCATGGACCCGTCCGTACGATCTCAGCGCGGTTAGCGCACAAGAGCAGGTGGTTCGGGAAGTAATCCGTCGCCTTGAGCCGCAGATCGAGGAGGTCATCACCCCCGCTCTGGCGAAACGAGTAGGGAAAATCTACTTCACAGGCTGCGGTGACTCGCATTATGCTGGCGTTGCCGCGCGGCTGGCCTTTTCTAAACACAGCGGTGTCGAGGCTGAGCCGGTCGAGTCTCTGGAGTTCTCGCGCTATATGGTCGACTACATGCCCGCAAACTCGCTGGTCTTCGGGATCTCAAATAGTGGCCATGTTTCACGCAGCATCGAGACGTTGATCCTTGCCCGCAAGCGTGGAGCATACACGATTGCTGTCACGGGCTACCCGGAGGGTCCCCTGGCTCGAGCCGGGGAGTCGGTATTGATCCAGAGCGTGCCGGAGATGGCCGAGCAACTTGGACCGTACAGCGTTGGGGCCTTGGGACTCGGTAACTTCATCGCAAGTTTGCTCACACTTTACCTTGCCGCACTACGCATTGGGCAACTGCGTGGCCACCTCACAACGGCTGAGGCTCTGACGCTGAAGCAGCAATTGGTCGAGTCAGCCGATATTATCGCGCGTACTGCGGAACGGAACCGCAAGACAGCGGAGGATATGGCCGCAGCTCTTTGGAACCTCGACACCTTCTTTATTCTGGGTGGCGGTCCCAACTATGCCACGGCGCTGTTCGCGGCGGCCAAACTCTTCGAACAGCCTAACCAGAATGGGGTAGCCGTGGAGCTTGAAGAGTGGGCCCATGAGCAGTATTTCCTGACACGTCCACGCGTGACACCAATCTTCGTTGTCGCACCTCCTGGCAACAGCCGGGACCGCGCCATCGAACAAATCAACGGAGCGCGCGATATGGGCGGTACGGTGATCAT
>JBBRHB010000315.1:0-6175 GCA_038223355.1 Chloroflexales bacterium | reverse complement strand
ATCCATACCACTCATAACGCCCTCATCCGTAGCAATCATATATGGGTTAAGGCCACCGGGTAATGCATCGTAGAGTGTGCGGCGCTCCTTTTGCCAGTTAGGAGAGCTCCCAATATCTGGACGTAAAAATCCTCCTTATTGCACAATAAGCGAAACAGCATGCTTTTTCCTCAAAGCTTCGAGTACACGCCTGCTCGTCAACCAGGCAACGCAACCCACAATGATATCTGCATCCCCGATAAACTTGATTAGGCGCTCTTCAATATTTCGAAACACAACCTCAGTCCGAGCATTGTCCCTGACAGTGCCATGGTCTTCCAAAGGTGTCGCTGAATTTCCGAGCTTTGGACTGCCTCGCATCGAAAGTTTATTGAGATTTGGGCCATCACCGAAATTGTCGTAACGGGCGAAACTCATATCCACTCCTAGCGCCATGAATTACACAATCATACACCGTCCCACCGACAGGACGAGTACTTCGTCTAAGCGGACATTGCTGCCATTGACCTTGCTACTGCTACGTCATCTGTCCTGATTGGTGCTTTGCGCCGCGCCATGCTATCGTACCGCCATGAAACGTAGGTCGTTCTCCCAACGTGTCCGCGCCGAGATTGTCTTTCGGGAGCGTCTGCCCGGCGAAGAAGGATTGGATGCGGTGCAGTGGCAGATGCCGGACGAGGTGTTCCGCCTCTTCGACCGGGAAGCGCGACGACTGCATACTGATCTCAACAGTTTCATCCGTGACTTCGTTTGTGCCGCTCTGACCGAGCGGGCCGAGGCTATCCAGCGCATCACGGCTGAACGGAAAAGCCAGGCCGACGACGAGTAGATGGGCACGGTCAGTCTTCTGCTGTGCACTGTGGCTTGATCGTATCAGCCCACTGACCGACACCATGCGGGTGCCGCGCCCAACCTTGTGGTAAGGAGCTTCTCATGTCTAGGTTCCCTGAACCACAGATCGACCAGGTCATCACCCACCTGCTGCCGGAGACTGCCTTCGAGCACCAGTTCGGTCCGCCATCCCGCCTCGCGGAGCGGATGACCTATTACAAAACGCCCGGGGTCAGCATTGCCGTGATCCACGACGATACGATCGTGTGGGCGCGCGGCTTTGGGATCCGCACCTGGGGGACGAGCGAGCCCGTCCAGGAACACACGCGCTTCCAGGCTGCCTCGATCAGCAAGCCTATCTTCGCGCTCGCCGTCATGCGTCTGGTGCAAGAAGGGCAGCTGGATCTGGATGCCGACGTGAATACGTATCTCACGACCTGGCAAGTTCCGGCCAGCGCGGACTGGCAACCGCGGATCACACTGCGCCAGCTTCTGAGCCATAGCGCCGGCCTTAGCGTGCACGGCTTTCCCGGCTACCTGCGGAGTGAACCCCTGCCCAACCTCCCCCAGATCCTTGACGGTCAGCCGCCGGCCAATACCGCTGCGGTGCGGGTCAACATCCTTCCGGCCACGCAGTTCCGCTATTCGGGTGGCGGGAACACGGTAGCGCAACAACTGGTCGTGGACGTGCTGGGCAAACCTTTTCCCCAAATCATGCGGGAGCTGATTCTCGATCCCTTGGAGATGCACGACAGCACGTATGCTCAGCCGCTGCCTCAGGAGTGGGAGGCACTGGCGTCAACAGCGCACCCCTGGCAGTACCAGCAGGTCGAAGGCGGCTGGCATGTCTATCCGGAGATGGCCGCAGCGGGTCTCTGGACGACGCCGACGGATCTGGCGAAGGTTGGCCTGGCCCTGCAACGGATCCGACGAGGAGCGCCTGGTGGCATTCTGGTGAAAGAGACGCTGGAGCAGATGCTCACGCCGCAGATTGGGGAGGAGATGGGTCTCGGCTTCTTCCTGCACGGTGAAGGAGCCGGTGCGTGGTTTGGCCATGGCGGGTGGGACGAGGGCTTCATCGCTGCGGCAACCTTCGCTCGCGAGGGAAGCTGGGGAGCCGTGGTGATGATCAACTCCAACCAGGGCGAAGCGCTGGTAGCCGAGATCATGCGCGCGATTGCTCAGACCTACGGCTGGCCGGGCTACGTGAAGAGCACACCTGCCACAGCAGCTGTCCACACCCAGGTGCTGAAGGCGTATGAGGGGACGTATACGCTGCGGGAGGGTGTTGCGTGCGTCGTGGAGCAGCGCGACGGCGCGTTGTGGCTGCGGGCAGCGGCGCAAGCACCGCTGCGATTGACGCCCGCGTCAGAGACCGAGTTCTTCACCATCCTCAACACGCGGGTGGCCTTTGAGCGCGCGGGGGAGGGGACCGTCACCGGCATGACGCTGCGTCAAGACGGCACCACGATCATAGCGAAGAAAACAGGCTAATCGGGGATCAGGACACCGCAGGCTCGTCTGTCGTCCTGCCCAGCGTCCTGACACATGTCGGGCGCTCCCCAGCCGTATGCTCTGAGCGAAAGAGACGCCGGTGAACCCGTGACACTGGGAAACGGGCTGACGTGGCCGACCATCTGCCTCATTGGACACCTGGCTCGAGCAGACGGAACTGCCGCCTCGTCGCGTCGAGTTCTGCCCGGACACCCAGCGGCAGCGTTGCCAGATGGTCGCCATGACCGAGTGGCAAATGGTAGAGCGTCGGAATACCGAGCGGCCGGATCAGGTCATCAAAAACCTGTGCAAGTCCCAGCGTATGACCACTCCCTTTCGGCTCGCAGTTTGCGTGCTCGCCAATAACGATCCCTGCGCACTGCTGGAGCTTACCAGCAAGCAGCAGTTGGGCGAGCATGCGGTCGATCTGATAGGGCTCCGCGTCAACGTCCTCGAAAAACAGAATGGCATCGCGCGTGTCAACCTCCCACGGTGTCCCCAGCAAGGCGACCAGCAACGATAAGCAGCCGCCGACGAGGCGGCCCTGGGTCCGGCCAGGCACCAATGTTTCGACATAGGGATCATCTGGATCGGGTTGGATCGTAAAGGGCTCAACCGACATCAACGCGGTTTTGAAGGCCCCGAGCGTATAGGGCGTGGCCCGTGCGAAGGACGAGACCATCGGTCCATAAAACGTGGTCCAACCGAGTTCGCGCTGCACGAGCGCGTGCAGCACCGTGACATCGGAGAACCCGATGAACGGTTTGACCCTGCCACCGCGTAAGCGGCGCACGCGCTCCACATCGAGTGCGAGGAGCGTCCGGAGCGCCCCATAGCCGCCGCGTAAACAGATCACGCCGTCGATGTCGTCGCGCTCAAGCATGGTCAGGAGGTCGGCGGCCCGGTCAGCATCCTGACCGGCGAGATAGCCATAGGTTTCATGGGCATGGTCGCCAAAGACCAGCGAGAAGCCCAATTCCTCGAGACGCAAACAGCCGCGCCGCGTCGTGGAGCGTTCCAGGACCTGGCCACAGGGTGCCACCACGCCAAGTGTCATGCCGGGTTGCAAGACGGCACCTTTTCTGCTCGTCTGTGAAAGCGGCGCTTCTCCCAGGTTCATTGGTAGCGTGGTCATCGTGTTCCCTTTCCTTCTCTCGCAGCCTCATCGCCCAGAAATGGCGTTAGGCGCGTGCGATGCCATGGTCTCGGGCTGCCGTGGAGCAGCAGCTACATCGCTACAATAGCGTAGCCGTCCTATGACGTCAACGATAGTTGCCCAGCACTTCACCGACGTGGGGTCACCACCATGCAGAACCGAAGGCACGCATGATGGCGCATCGCCGGTTGCGGAGCTAGGCAAAGCAGGCACTCCGTGGACCGATGAATGGTCCTGGCCGCTCCTGGCACGACTCGTCTTTCCTCTCGCTCGCGTCTTTTCATCATACCGCGGTGCTCGCAGCGTCAAGGCCGTCGCTGCGCTCGCAAGCGCGTTCGTCGTGACCTCCTCACGCGGCCTTGACTGCTGCTGCGCCTCCGCGCTGGTCGGATGACGCCGAGCAGATCGGTTCGGCGGAACGGAGGTTGGCCATGCCGGAAATGCAGGAGTTTCTCTCATTCCTCGACAAGCTACGGCTGGGAGTGCCACAGCGGACACCGCGCCAGTTAGCACAGATCCTCAGTGATATCGCGCGGACACACTACGTCCCCGAAGATGTGGAACGGCTCAGGCAGTTTCTGGCTGAGGCGATCCTGGAGGCGCATGGTCCCCTCGGCCTTCAGGAGTTCCTCCAGGAATTCCACAAGCGCCAACGGTAACACCGGCCGTGTGGGTGGGGCATCCGTTCCATCCACATGTCGGCTGCTTAGCTACCCTCAGCGTGGTCAACGGCACGCTTCAAGATCCCGCCGAGATCCATCAGGTAGACTTCGAGTTGCGTTGTGGTGGGATGCATGGCCATGGGCACCGTGACGAGTGCCGCCTCAGCCGCAGCCAATCCTTGCTCACCCTCGGCTTTGGGAAATGATGGAAGCACGGCCTTCCAGAGCAGCGTCCGACGGTTCTGCTCAACCTGCGCGAGGGCAAGGAGGACAGAACAATTACTCCAGCCATAGGGAGTAGCGGCGACCCCCAGCTGCTCACGCAACCAGCGCACGGCCTCGTTTAACCGCTGGGTATGCAGTTCAGGCGGCTCTGAATCACTGATCGGCCAGGTATGGACTGCGAACCCTTCACCAGCCTGGACGACCGTTAGCGCGGCCGTCGTGACCTTGCGCCAGCGGAGTCGGTGCTGCAATCGTTGCGCCCAATGAAACATTCTTGCGCTCCTGGAAAGACAACGTGATCATCGCTCACGCCATCTTATCAGGTGATTCTACCAAGTCTGTGAGCATCCCGCCTCGCCAATGTGGGGAGGCTTGCCCCACCCGCCAGCGCGCTCCCCACCGCCCCTCACTCCCCCAAAGCCCCTGGACGCGGGGCGTCCATGTGGCTCCTCCGCCCGGCAGAGGGACGATGACGGTGCGCCCAGGGCATGCCCATGTTTTGTCTCCGCCTCACGACGATATATGCAGGAACATGGAGACGTGTAGTGCCCCCGTTGACGGAGACGTGCTCACGTCATGGCCGACGGTCCGAAGCCAGTGTATACTTGGCGAGACAGCAGATGGAGGACCTACGGTGCCACAGCAACCGGAACCCAACTAGCAGCCCATGCATCCGTATTGTATCGGTCTTGCCGGAGCGTATCCTGCGCGAGAACCTGCTCACTGATACCGTGCTCAACCATCTGCTCATTCTCCGACGGCCGTCTGCAACGAACTTTAAACTCACGGATGAAGAAGCCGCCGAGCTTCATCGACTGGTCGGTTCCTAAACCTGGAGAACTTCACGATTGGCTGTGAACGGCTGATATCCATCCGTTCCGGGTGGAACGCCGAAGACGTGCCGGTGCCCTGAGAGCGTTTGCTCGACGTGCCGGCCTACGCAGGGAGAGGTGTCATGGAACTTGACGATATTACGACCGACGCCAACGGCAAAGTTGTAACGGTCACGGTGGATGCGAGCGACTATGACCGCTTGTTGAAGGATGCCGTGACCCTCCGGAGCCGCGTGGCGGAGCTGGAATGCGTCGACGTACAGGATGGCGGCAGCACCGACGCGTTGCTTAACCAGCTCAGCCCCCTCAGCGATGCCGAGCGTCTCACCTGCATTCAGCAGCGTCTGGACGACCTACGAGCACGCAGGGCAGCAACTCCCAGCTAACCATCGGGCGCACTGTGAGGAGGCAAGCAGTACCATGACCGATCAGTCCGTTGACGATCAAGGACCACGGATCGCGGTGACGAGCCACACCCGCGCCATCCCGGTCCGGCCCGTCACGTTCACCTGCCAGGGCTGCGGCAGGACCCCGACCGAAGAACGACGACCCGGTCCGCTGCCACGCTATTGCCAGTCCTGCAGCAGTGATCATCTGCTCATTCGAGAGCGTGCCAGGGAGCGCAAGCGAGCACAGCGCCACCGACTGGTCGCTGCATCAGGCGGAGTGCCATATGTCACAGCACGTGCCGGTTCTGTGACATCCGAGCTTCCCCTGCCTGTAGCTGAAGCGCCTACTCTTCCAGAAAAACGTACATCTCTAGGCAACGAGGAGCTGGTCGTTTCGGTGCTGGTCCCCGGCCAGTCCGGCATGCAGCGCGTCACCGCCGCCGACCTCGGGCTGCCGCCGATCATGCTCCACCTTTTGGACATACCGGCTGACGACGACGTGCTCGCACCACCGGCCCCATCCACTCCCGCTCGTCGCCCTCGCCGGCAGCCAGCGAAGCCCGCGCTCGCCGTCCGCTTCCCCGG
>JBBRHB010000314.1:0-6177 GCA_038223355.1 Chloroflexales bacterium | reverse complement strand
AGATATTCCCGTCGTGAAAATCACCATGGTGGAGAGAATCAGCCACGGGATAGCCGGCCAATTGCTCGCATAGCTCTGCCACGTGGGTGGTGAGATCGCGAAGCTGTTGATACTCCACAGCGGTAAGGCCACCTGGCTGACCGAGATGCAGTGCGTCGGTATGGGCTAAAAGTTGCTCGTACTTCGCCGGTAGTGCCTGCAGGCGGCGATCGGGTGTCCCAAGTGCTAGCAGTTCCGGAAGACGGGTGGCAAGCTCGATCTGCATTTCGGCGTAGTGCGGTAGGAGTTGCTCCCAGTGCTGGAGATTATGATCGGCCCGGATGATCTCGCGCAGCCGAACACCGCCATCAGCCAGCAGTAGCCAC
This sequence comes from Chloroflexales bacterium, assembly GCA_038223355.1. Taxonomy (GTDB): domain Bacteria; phylum Chloroflexota; class Chloroflexia; order Chloroflexales; family Kallotenuaceae; genus JACDGP01. The sequence goes on along the minus strand of JBBRHB010000314.1, from coordinate 5,812 downwards.
CGGCGCTCAACGTCAGCCGCCAGTAGCGGCACCGTGTAATGGGCGTGCCAGCGCGCTAATGCAGCGGTCAGCGCTACTTCGTGTGCGAGAATTGGGGCTGTCGCTTTGAAGTAAACCGCGCCCACAACTGTCGGTACGCGTAGCACGGTCGCCCATGGTCGTATATGCGGCTGCTCAAGCGGCCCGCTAACACTCAGCTCATGACGCTCCAGCTCGCTATGGATCCATGCGCTCGCGTGTGCTAGCCACTCAGGCTGTGTCCAAAGGAGCTCCTGATCCGACATCGTCCTCGCCTCCTATCCACTGCCAATCACACACTCTATCATACCAAGAGTTGCTTGTACCCTCGAAACGCGATCACTGCCCTACCTGCTAGAAGGACTCATCCCAAGTGCTTGACAAGTATATCAAAGTGTTATATCTTATTGATATATCAAATTGTTATATAAGGCGAGGTAATGGCAGACGACCCGTCGAACCCAGAACATCCTTCGCGCAGTTCCGCATCATCCCTGAGCGAGCCTAGCAAAGGCGCTAGTACGCGGCGTGGAGTGATCTATGAGATCTTCATACTTGGCGAGCTGATGGGCGGACCACACCATGGCTATCTACTACGCGAGATTCTTAGCAGGATTGTCGGGCCGTTTCAGCAGATGAGCTGGGGCGCACTCTACCCACTTATTCGCCGCTTGCAGCAGCAAGGCTTGATTAAGGAGCAGACTGCGGGTGACGCCGCCTGCGACGTGAGTATTGGCCGAAGCAGACAGCGCATCGTTTATGATATTACCGACCTGGGACGAGCACACTTCCTCACACTGCTGCTCCAACCGAGAGCCTTTAGCCCCGACTATCGTGACCTGTTTATGGTCAAGCTCAACTATTTTGGCTCTATCACGGTGGCTCAGCAGCTCGCCCTACTCTCTCACTATCGCAGCTATGTACAGCTCGAGGCAGAGCATCTACGGGTTGGTAAGGAGCGGATCGACGCTGCGCGATCGATCCCAGCGAACGAACGTCCCCATATCGAACGACTGATGCGTTTTCGCTGGAATAGTGTTGAGGCCCAGTTGGCTTGGATTGACGATGAAGTGGCCCGGCTTGAGCGTGAAGCAGAGCAATAAGGAAGGAAGAACGATTATGACTACCCGTCAGCCTTTGTCCGTATTTGGTCGGCTCGCAGCGGCGACACTACTCGCCACCGCACTTCTATTCACGACCTTGAGACTAGTCATCGGCAGCGATGGCGGCATCGTGCTCTTCATTATCGCCGCCGTCCTTCTAGCGGCGGCGGGGGTCGTAGCGACTGGACTCCGCTGGGCACCGGTGCTGGAGGTCCTGCTGAGTACCGTGCTCCTATATGTGTTCCTTTTCGTTGTTCCTTTTCCCGTTTACCATCTGACGCATCCCACTGCGGCATCCGAAAATGCCATGCTCTCCTTTGTCCTGTTCGTCTTGATTGTGCTGATTTTATGGTGTCTGGTGGTGGGGTGGGGTGCCGGAATTTTCGCAGCCTGGCAAAACTACCGGCAGGCCGGACCACAGAAGCCCGCCTGGTTTACCTCGACCTTGACGGGACTGGTCGGCGTCTTGATCGGCGCGATTGTGATCGGCGCGATGGCACCGGCCTCAACAGCGACGGCCGGCGCGACGACGGAGACGGCAGCAAGTACGAGCGGCGGTCCGGCGACGGTGCACATGGGACCGGGTAACTTCTTGCAATCGAGTGTCGAGGTGCAGCGTGGTGCTCAAGTGCAACTAGTTGACGACGCGGCCTTTCCTCACGTCATCCGGAACGGCCTGTGGGCCAGTGGGGTAGCCCAGCCGGCAACGGAAGCCGGCGCTCCAAGCGCCGCTAGTCTCACCACGAATGGGAAGCCACTCGTGCTGGGGCCGTTTTCGGCCAGTGGGACATTTCACTTCTACTGCACCATTCATCCCGGCATGAATCTCGTGGTGCAGGTCAAGTAGCTCGCAGCCCGACGGCACTAGACGCCGAGATATTCCTGGACCAGTGTCTCGCTCCACTCTTGCATCGGCCCTTGTGCCACAATTTTCCCGGTTTCGAGCAGGTAAAAGCGGTCGGCCACGCTGCGGGCAAAGTCAAGAAACTGCTCAACCAGCAGAATAGCCATCTGCTGCTGCTGGCGGAGCGTCACAATCAATGCTTCGATCTCAAGCATGATGGAAGGTTGAATGCCTTCTGTCGGTTCATCCAGTAACAAGAGTTTTGGGCGGCGGACGAGAGCACGCGCGATGGCCAGTTGCTGCTGTTGACCGCCGCTCAAGGTACCTGCGGTACGCTTACGCATCTCTTTCAGCACGGGAAAGAGTTGGTACATCTCCTCAATCACGAGGAGGTCGACCCGTTGCTTCGGCACCGCCTCGAAACCCATGAGGAGGTTTTCGTAGACGGTCAGGTAGGGAAAAATACCCCGCCCCTGCGGGACGTAGCCAATACCGGCACGCGCCCGTTGGGCCGGTGCCCAGGTGGTCATATCGGCGCCGTCCCATTCGATGCGGCCCGGTCGCGCGCGCAGGATGCCCATAATGGCTTTTAAGAGGGTTGTCTTACCCATGCCGTTGCGCCCCATAATGCACACGACCTGACCATCCGGGACCACCAGGCTGATATCGCGGAGTGTGCGACTCTCACCGTATGCGACGGAGAGATTGTTAACAGCGAGCATTGTTACCTCCTGGTGTATGGCGCTGGGAGCGTTGTGGATTGTGGCTGCAGGCTACCGCCAACTGTACTTTGGGGCTTCGTAGCAACGGCGGCCCGGCCAAGATAGACTTGAATGACCCGCGGGTCGCGTTGCACCTGGTCAATCGAGCCTTCCATCAGCAGCTTCCCGGCGTGCAATACGCTCACGGTGGCCGCATAGCGCCGCACGAATTCCATGTCATGTTCGACGACCAGGACCGACCGTTCCCGGGCAATTGCCTGGACGAGCTCGCCCGTTCGATCACGCTCGCGCCGCGTCATGCCGGCAATCGGCTCGTCCAGTAACAGTAATTTTGGATCCTGCACCAGCAGCAGCCCGATTTCTAGCCATTGCTGCTCACCATGCGACAATGTTCCGGCCCGTATCCCCGCCCGCCGTTCCAGCCCGATGGTGCTCATTGTTGCTACAACGCGCTCCTGTTGAATGGTGGAGAGCGGTCGTAAGAGGCGGGCGGTCGGATCGCGAAAGCTAATGGCCGTTTCTAGGTTCTCGGCGACGGTCAAGCTGTTGAAGATCGCGGGCGTCTGGAATTTGCGGGCGATGCCGCGCTGCACCAACACATGTTCGGGACGGCGTTGGGCATTGGCAAGACCATCAAACCAGATTTGACCCCGGTCAGGATGCGTACGACCGGTCATGCAATCCAGCAAGGTCGTTTTGCCGGCTCCGTTGGGGCCGATCAGGAAGCGTAACTCGCCCCGGCCAATGCTAAAATCGAGATCATCGAGCACGCGAAAGCCATCGAAGCTGACGGTAACACCTTTGAGTTCGAGAATCGGCCCTGTGCTCTGCATACTAGTTCTCCTGGTAGCTACATCTCGCTCGAGTCGGGCGTGGCCACTAGCTCCACATTGTGCATACGGCTCTCAGGGTCGGCCCGGTGAGTGCGCTGCTGCCACCATGCCGGGAGACGGATGAGGAAACCGGTAAGTCCTTCGGGAAAGAGCACGACCGTGGCGATTAAGAGGGCACCGTAACCATAATTCCAGATATTGGGAAAGGACTCGCTGAAGACGGTTTTTCCCCAGTTCACCAGCAGCGCCCCCAACACTGCACCGACGAGCAAGCCACGACCACCGACGGCCACCCAGATCACGATCTCGACGGATGGAACGACGCCCAGTGCGGAGGGGGAAATAATGCCGACCTGCGGCACAAAGAGTGCGCCGGCGAGGCCGGCGATAGCGGCCGAGAGCGCGAAGACCAGGGTTTTCAGTACGACAGGGTTATAGCCTAACATGCGCACGCGAGCTTCATTGTCACGCATCGCGACGAGCAAGCGGCCAAAGCGCGAGCTCACGATCCAGCGGCATAAGAGATACACGCCGAGCAGGCAGACGACGGTCGCCAGATAGAGCCCCGTCTGCACGCGGGCGGCAGTGCGGGGCAAACCAAAGATCTTGCTAAGATCGGTGATGCCATTAGTACCACCGGTTAAGGACTGCTGACCGATAAACAAGATGCTGACAATCAAGGTCAAGGCTTGCGTAATAATCGAAAAATAGACGCCCTGGATGCGGCTGCGGAAGACCAAATAGCCCAGGATGGCGGCAAGCAGCGCCGGCACGACCAGCGCCGCCCCGATCGCAAAAACGGGCGAGCGAAACGGCAACCAGAAGAGTGGCAGGGTGTCGCGGCCACTCCAGGTCATGAAGTCGGGCAATTCGTTGGAAGACGCGAGCTTCAGGTACATAGCCATGGCATACGCGCCGAGGCCGAAGAAGAGACCATGTCCCAGGCTGAGCAGGCCCGCGTAGCCCCAGATCAGATCGAGCGCAATAGCCACAATCGCGTATGCCAGAAAGCGGCCCAGTAAATTGAGCCGGAACGAGGGCAGAACCAACGGGGCCAGCAAAAGGAGTCCCGTAACTATGGCCACGGTCGCCCAATACCAGGCCGACCGTGCACGGCTAGAAGATATCATACCAAGGCCTCGCTACGACCGGGTGCGCAACGCAACCAGGCCGGCCGGTTTCCATTGCAAAAAGGCGATGACAAGGGCGAAGACCAAGACTTTGCCCAGGCTCGCCGTCGTCCCTTTTTCCAGGACGGTATTAAAGAGACCAATCAACAGTGCGGCGGCGACGGTACCGGGCAGCCGCCCCACGCCACCTAACACCACCACCATAAACGCGTCGACGATATAATACGTGCCCAATGAAGGACCTATCGGTCCGATCAATGCCAGCGCAGTGCCCGCGATGCCGGCTAGGCCCGCACCCATGCCAAAGGTAAGTGCATCAACCTGGCGAGACCGTACGCCTAAGGCGGCCGCCATCTGGCGGTTTTGCATCACGGCGCGCAATCGCCGCCCCGAGGCAGAACGGTAGAGATAGATATAGATGCCGCCGACACACGCCACAACCAGGCCGATAATGAATAGCCGCGTATATGGTAGCAGGATGCCGCCAGGAAGTGTCACCCGACCACTGAGCCAACTTGGGTTAACCACCTGAACATTAGGTGCGCCAAAGATGCTGCGTGCGGCCTGCTGCAAGACTAACCCCACGCCCCAGGTCGCGAGCAAGGTATCGAGCGGTCGATTGTAGAGACGGCGAATCAGTGTAACCTCTAACAGGACCCCGAGCAAGCCGACCAGCAGAAAAGCCGCCGGGATCGCCAGTACAAACCACCAACCGCGGGCCGGGCCACCCAGGCTTGTCGCGAGGTAATGCTGGAACAGGTAGGTTACGTAGGCACCTAGCATGATGAACTCGCCCTGCGCCATATTAATGACGTTCATGAGGCCGAACGAAAAGGCCAGTCCTAGCGAGATCAATAGGAGAATGGAGCCCAGGCTCAGGCTGTTGAAGGCCTGGACGAAGACACTTGCCACACGAACCTCCCTTCTACACGGATGACCAGGGGCCGGTTACGACGAAAGCCGGCCAACCCCTGGTCCACCAACCGGCTATTTCGAAAGGCTTGCCGCCCAATCGAACTTCTTGAGGAATGGATCGGGCTGCACGGCCGTGCCTGAGCTTGAGACCTCATCAATCAAGCCGTCCGGGCGGACCTTGCCGATGCGTACGATCTTCCAAGTGTGCTGGGTTGCGCCGTCAACTTTGATCATGCCCTCGGGCGCC
>JBBRHB010000313.1:0-6191 GCA_038223355.1 Chloroflexales bacterium | reverse complement strand
AGTAATCGAGACCAAGTTCACCGAGCATAGGACTCGCGTCGATCAACGGTTCGAGCGTGTCGAGCAGGTGGAGGTAGTCGGGTGCCTTCCAGGGATGAATGCCGAAGGTCGGGATGATCCAGGAACTGCGCGCCGCCAGAGCGCAGGCCTGGCTGTATGATGGCGGGTCCATTGCCACGCTGAACGTCAGCACCTCCCAACGCTCAAGCTCTTCAAAGAGCCATGGCAGCAGTGCAGCATCGTACTGCTCCAGATGGGCATGCGCATCGATCAACATATCATTGGTCATCCGCCGGCTCCTGCGGTCAGCGGGGTGATCCGTAGGACATAGAAGCCACCGTTGACGACGGTAAAGGTCAGGGGCTCGCTAAGCGGCTGGCCCTGGGGATCGACGGCTTGCAGGGTATAGGGCTGTGCGCGTGGCGGGAATTTGGCAGGACTGGGTGCTGCGTAGGTGCTCAGCGGTGGTCCTACGCTATCGGCAAATTTGAGTCGCATCTCGCGAAAGGGTACCGGGCTGACGAGATCGACGTTATAACAGCCGACGCACTTAGCCACGCGCAGCCGGTTCAGAAAACCTTGCCGGTAGGCTGCGTCCATAGGTTCGAGCCGCAAGGCATAGAGCGGACCGGCTGTAGCCTGGAGGGATGGTACCGGCGACGCAGGTGACAGGGGCGCTGGGGTGGTTGCGACGATGGCGGCTGTATCCGCCGAACTGCTCGTAGTCGTGGCTGCTGGGAGCGTGGCGATGAAAGCCGTTGCTGGAGCGACTGCACCTACAGCTGTCGTCTCTATCGCCGTTCCGTTACTGCCCTGCCTTGTTGCGACCGCTGTGGACTGTGCGCCAGGGGGGGAACTACCAAATCTACCTACCTGCCTGACGACCAGAGCCAGTGTACCGAGCAACACGACCAGCAGGCAGACGAGTGCCACCGCACGCCACTTCGCCGGGGATACGACAGTCGGGAGTGTGCCGAGAGCTGTGACGCCTGGCTCGATCGGGACCGGGTGCTTGTCGTCCATGATTTCATAGGGCACAAAGTTGACGGCGACCGTGCTAGTAGCATCCCCGCCCAGATAGAAACAGCGGATGCGTGGGACGTGCTGCTCTAGATGCACGATCAAGTTGACAAGTTCGGTTGCGTTGTAGGCCGGGTCAGTCAACAGCTTCTGAGCGATCTCCACATCGCCCGCCGGGGGCCGAGCAAGATAGGTAGGATGAGTATGCCAGACGCCCACGAAGTCGACAGCGGCATCACGCGTGAACCAATCTTCGAGCGTGGCATTGGCATGCGTTTGGTCCAGGGCAAAGCCTAGCTGGCGGTTATCCGGCGCGGGACCGGGCGTGCTCGCTGCGACGATGGCAATTTGGTTGGTAGAGAGCCGTTTGCCAACCAGAATGCCGCCGATGGATTGCTCAGGAGCAGAAAGCGACCGGACAGCCAGTCCCATACCTGCCTGCTGTAGCACATCGAGCACCGAGCGGGCAACGACTATGCGAGGTTGATGGTTAGAAGCTTGCACGTATGAGCATCCTCCTTACGCTGCGGGACGAACGGCTCCTCGATCCAGGTAGTGCTCTGGCTCGCCCATAAAGCTCTTGCGGCAACCAGGGCAGCAAAAGTAGTGCGTAAGGCCACCATAGTCGTAGCTATAGTGCGCCTGAGCAACGACGACGCTCATGCCACAGACTGGGTCAATCGCCTCGATCTGCCCGAGCGTGGCCACCGGCGAGGGGATCACGACTGAGGCAGACGGCTTGCTTACGGCGAACACGTGTCGCCGTTGGATAATCTCGGCCATGATACTAATGGCGATCTCCTGCGGATCGCCGGCCTGAATATCTAGTCCGGCAGGATACTTTAGCTCCGCAAGCAGTTCCGGTGCCATGCCCGCCGAAGCGAGATACTCAAGCACGGCCTGGGCACGCGTTTTACTAGCCACCAGCGCGACGTAAGCCGGGCGGGCCGGTAGGATGTAGCTGAGTGCCAGTTCATCATAGGCCCCGTGGGTGGCGACGACCGTATAGGTCGTGGGCGTTACAAGCTGGGGCAGCCGGCTCAAATCATCGACAAGCTCGTCACCTGCCGGCCGTTGGTCGCCGTCTGGCTCGATGGCCTGATCGAGATCGGCCACCATCACGTGATAGCGCATCAACTGGCCCAGCTGCACCAAGGCCTGCGCGATTGGTGCGCCGCCGACGATCAGTAGCCGTGGCGCCGGGATCTGTGGTTCAAGATACATTTCGACCGTACCCCCGCTGAAGCAGGTCATGGCTAGATCGATCAAGCCGGCGCGCGGCGACTGTATATCGGGCGTGGTCGAGAAGCGAATGAGCCGCGCCTGACCATCCGCGAGCGCACGTTGCGCTTCGGCGCGCACCAAAGGCTGGACACAACTGCCGCCGACCCAGCCGTGCAACCGCCCATCGGCGGTGATGATCGCCTTGTCGCCGGGCCGAGCCGACGTTGGCGTTTCGACCCGCACGACCGTTGCCAGGACGAACGCCTCGCCGCGCGTGCTTAACTCCGCGACACGAGTAAAGAACGATTGGGACATAGAGCATGGTCCTTAACAGGTTATCCGGTTGTGCGCGGGAGCGGCTCCTCCGTTCCCGCGCACGAGTAGGCTAGTCGGTCACGCCCTTGTCACGCAAGATCTTCCAGATTTTATAAGGCGTGATTGGAATGTCGATATGCCGCACGCCGAGATGCCAGAGCGCATCGACGACTGCATTCACGATCGCGGGTGGCGCGCCGACCGTCGGCGACTCACCCACGCCCTTCGCGCCGACCGGATGGTGCGGCGAAGGGGTGATGGTCCGGCCCAGCTCCCACTTGGGTGTCTCCATCGCCGTCGGCAACAGGTAATCGGCGAACGTGCCGGTGAGATTGGTGCCGTTTTCGTCGTACACAATCTCCTCGAACATCGCTGGTGCCAAGCCCATCGTCAGGCCGCCATGGATCTGCCCTTCAACCACCAGCGGATTGATGATGTTGCCACAATCGTCAACCGCGACGAAACGCCGAATTTTGACCTGGCCGGTGCCGGTGTCGATATCGACCACGCAGATATAGCTCCCGAAGGGAAAGGTCAGGTTCGGCGGATCATAATAATCCGTCGCTTCAAGCCCTGCCTCCATACCCTGGGGGTGATTGGTATAGGCCGCGAAGGCAATGTCCTGGATACTCTTGCGTTGGTCGGGCGAGCCCTTGACTTGCCAGCCGTCGACATTCCATTCGAGGTCGTCCGCGTTAACCTCCAACAAATGGGCAGCGATCTGTCGCGCTTTAGCTTTGATTTTGCGCGCGGCCATAATCGCTGCCGCCCCGGCGGTAGGGGTCGAACGGCTGGCGTACGTGCCGAGGCCGTAGGGCGCTGTATCGGTATCACCTTCCTCGATCTCAATATCTGCCGCCGGCAAACCCAGCTCTTCCGCGATCAGTTGTGCGTAGGTTGTTTCATGGCCCTGGCCCTGCGACTTGGTGCCAAAGCGTGCGATCGCCTTGCCCGTCGGGTGAATGCGTATCTCGGCCGAGTCGAACATCTTGATGCCCAGGATATCATAATCTTTCGAGGGACCGGCACCGACCACCTCGGTAAAGCTCGAAATGCCGATGCCCATGAACTCACCGCGGGCGCGTTTCTCGGCCTGTTCCTGGCGTAGTGCCGGGTAGCCAATCATGTCCATTGCCAGTTGCAGCGCCGCGCCATAATTACCGCTATCATACTCCCAGCCGGTTGGTGACGTATATGGAAATTGCTCCGGCTGGATAAAGTTCTTCATGCGGAAGGCGGCCGGATCCTCACCGCGCTCATGCGCCATAATGTCGGTCATCCGCTCGACCATATGCACCGCTTCGGTGACGCGGAATGAGCAGCGGTAGGCCACGCCGCCCGGCGGTTTGTTGGTGTATACGGCATCAACGGCGATATGCGCCGCTTTCATATCATACGAGCCGGTACCAATACTATACAGGCCGGCCGGGAACTTCGACGGATTGGCAGCCGCGTCGGCAGCGCCATTGTCGGCCAGCGTTTGGACGCGCAGCCCGGTGATGCGCCCTGCCTTGTCGGCAGCCATCTCCGCAGTAATGTGATAATCCCGCGCAAAGCTGTCGGCCTGGAGATTCTCGCTGCGATCCTCGATCCACTTAACCGGCTTGCCCGTCACCAGACTGGCGACTGCACAGCAAACATAGCCGGGATACACGGGCACCTTGCCGCCAAAGCCGCCACCAATATCGGGCGAGATAATTTGAATTTTATGCTCTGGTATGCCACTGACGAGCGCAAAGACGGTGCGGTGGGCATGAGGCGCCTGCGACGTCATATACATGCGCAGCTTGCCGGTCGCTTTATGGAAGTCGGCCACCATACCGCAGGTTTCAATCGACGCGACGTGAATGCGCGGGATATGCATATACTGTTTGACGATGGTATCGGCCTGGGCAAAGACCTGATCGGTCGCTGCCTGGTTGCCGGCCTCCCAATGCCAAATATGGTTGGTCTTCTCCGCTTTATCATCGCGCACAATGACATTGTCTTTCAGGGCCTCGAATGGATCAATAACCGGTGGCAGCGGCTCATAATCGACAACGACCAGATCAACAGCGTCGGCGGCGATATAGCGTTCGGTCGCAATCACGACACAGACTTCCTGCGCGGCATAGACGACTTTTTCGATCGGCAACACCATCTGAGTATCCGACATCAGCGTCGGCATCCAGTGCAGGTTGCCGGCCTTCTTGAGGTCCTCGCCCGTAATGACCGCAACCACGCCCGGCAGCTTGAGCGCCGCGCTGGTGTCGATCTTCGTGATGCGGGCGTGGGCATAGGGACTACGAACAATATCCATGTAGAGCATGCCCGGCAGCTTAACGTCGTCGACATAGTTGCCCTGGCCCTGGATGAAGCGTGGGTCCTCCTTGCGCTTCATGGCGTGGCCCATACCAGACACATGTACAGGCGTAGTGACACGCACCTCGTAGGAGACCGGCACGTTCGCCGACACACCCTCCGGCTTGGGCGAATGATGCTCGAAACGATCATCGAGAATCCTGGCACTCGTTAGATCGGCTGCACTCATTGGGTTATCTATCATGCACTCACCTCTTCGGGCTGTGGCTCACGCAGCTTCTCAGCGGCGTACTGAATGGCTTCTACTATTTTCACATAGCCGGTGCAGCGGCAAAGATTACCTGATATGGCCCACCGGATATCGTCTTCAGTCGGGTTCGGATTCTTGGCCAGTAGTGCTTTGGCCGTCATAATCATGCCGGGGGTGCAAAAGCCGCACTGGAGACCGTGCTTTTCCCAGAAACCCGACTGTAGCGGATGCAGTTCGCCATTCTCTGCTACGCTTTCAATCGACTCGACCTTATGACCATTGGCCTGCACGGCGAACATGGTACAGCTCTTGATCGGCTGGCCGTCGAAGAGCACGGTGCAAGCACCACAACTGGTGGTGTCGCAGCCGATATGCGTGCCGGTGAGGCTGAGATTCTCACGGATAAAGTGAACCAGCAGCAGACGGCTTTCGACTTCGGCGTGATGCTCTTGCCCGTTGACAGTAACAACGATGGGATGTTTGCTCATGCAGGGCCTCCTGCCGCGCGCGCGGCGGCTTTCCGGATCGCTCGTTTCGTCAGTACACGGGTGAGATCGCGTTTGTAGTCGGCGGTTCCACGCAGGTCGTTCGATGGATCGCACTCCGCAGCGGCGGCGCGACCGGCGGCTTCGAGCACTGCCTCGGTCAATTCCTGACCCACCAGCGCCTGCTCGGCGCCGGTCGCACGCATCGGTACCAGGCTGACATTCGTCAACCCAATCCGCGCAGCGGTGCAGCGCTTGCCATTCATTGTGAGTTGTGCAGCAACGGCCGAGATCGCGTAGTCACCGACTTTGCGCTCCATGTTGAGATAGGCACCGCCCGAGTTGGCCGGCGGCGTAGGGATGCGAATCTCGATCAACAGTTCATCATGGGTCAGCGACGTTTCGAACAAACCGGTGAACAAGTCATCGATCGGAATGACACGCGTGCCCTTGCTGCCTTGGGCTACGATCTCAGCGTTGTAGGCCAGCATCACGGCAGGGTGATTGTTGGCCGGGTCGGCGTGCGCCAGATTGCCGCCGACAGTCGCGCGATTACGAACCAATGGGTCGGCAATCAGCCGCGCGGCATCATGGAG
>JBBRHB010000312.1:0-6205 GCA_038223355.1 Chloroflexales bacterium | reverse complement strand
TTGTAGGCATTAATCGCCACCAAGTAACAATGGGTTGCCGCTTCCGTCTACAAGGCTTGAGCCATCCTCGAGGACGATGGGCAAGCTGGTTGCACCCACCGCCGCAAAGGCGATAACTGGCAACAGAACGGATCGGGAAATCAGGCGTCCGGCCTCCGTTCCAATTGTCAGAATCACATTGTATTTAGTGCCTGCTTTCCCGCCTTGCAGCCAAAGAATCGCTCGAGTGCCATCAGCTGCAGAAGACACCACCGATAAGTCCCCGAGATCTGAAGGTATAATGAGGACGTCCAGCGTCGCGACCGCATCGCCATCGTTTCCGTAGAGAGCCGGAGCGATATCAAGCTGATAATCCAAAACGTCCGCGGGATCTTTGGGAGGCCACTGGAGGGTTGCTGGCGGACGGACAGGGATGCCGCGCGGTCCTGGAAGGTATCCGTCCAACAACAACACGCGTGAAGCACTTGGGTGCCAGACATGATTTGCCGTCGTCGCCATCGCGCGATCTCCTCAACCTATAACAATTGACGATTTCCAGTCGACGTCCAGCCGATGGATACTTAAGGCTGAGGGCACCTTACAGCCGCAAGCATCATTAATATTCGAGTTTGATTAACCCCGCCGCACCCACACCGCCCGACGCATTGTTCCCGTAGCCGCCGCCTGCCCCTGACCCAGGAGCCGTCCCGTTGGCCGGCGAACCACCTCCGTTCGAGCCGCGCCCGCCACCGCCGAAGTAACTAGCACCGCCGTTACCGGCCGGAACCCCGGCGATCGAAGGCCCGTCACCTCCCATACCACCTGGAACCAACAACGTCCCCGCGATTGCGGCGCCGCCAGTCCCGCCATGACTGTCTGGATTGGCTGAAGCGCCGCCCAGCCCACCCTGGGCAACGACGACGTTGCCAAACCGAGACGCCCCACCCGCGCCCCCGGTTGAATTTGGCGGGGCAGACGCTCCGCCGCCGCCCACAACGAGAGCGTATGTTTGCCCCGGCTGCACCGGAATGATGGCACTCGCATACGCGCCGCTCCCACCACCCCCGCCGCCAAACGAAGCGCCGCCGCCGCCGCCGCCGCCGCCCCCGCCCACCGCGCAGGCATGCACGAGATTCACGCCACGGGGCACCTGCCACGTGCGACTGAATGAGACAAACTCTTGCCTACTAAATCCGGGCGAGAGATCCGGAAGGTGATATTGTAAAAAGGGTGCGCCGGGTAGCGCAACGATGTCGTCAACCGTGACCCCGCTCTTCCCTATCCACGTCGTCACCCCATACAGCGGCACGAAACCAGGATCGGCGCTAGGTGGCGCAAATGTCCCGACCGGAACAGGAGCACCAACCTTTGCGCTTAAGACGAGCTGCGTACGTCGCCTTGTATTCTGCGCCGTGCCGGAATTGTTTGGACCACTGAAGGGAACTGACGGACTGCTGGCATTCCAATACTGCAACGACAGAGGCTGGTCGTCAACTTCTTGTAAGGTTGCTTGTATCAGCCAGCAAAGAACGCTGCCTTGGCTAGGGGTAGTGCTAAGTTGAATAACACTCTGGGACGGGTTTACGCCGGTTTTCAAAAGCACGGTCGGGTCTCCTGGCAGCGAGCCGAACGTCCTATCGTCCGACGGCATGACCATGGACAGCGTTCCAGGCCCGATGGACACGGAATATCCACCACTGCCAGGCGAGCAATTCAGCCCATCGATCACCGAGGAGGAACCTAGAATAGTCTTTGCGATTGAGCCAAGCGCACGCAGCGTATTGCGCTGAACACTAAGTAGGTCGGTATCCAAGGGAATGGAACCTGGATAGACGATCTGACGGTCCATGGTGCATCTTCCGTTTAAAGTCGCCGGATTATCGAAGGAGGAAATCAGGTCCGGCTGCTCACCCCGTGACCCTCATCCAAGCGACACCGCCCGCCGGCATAGCCTCGCCCACGCCCTGCCATAGTTCAGCATCATAAGCAGCTGTCCCGCGTGTCGCAGTTACGAGACACTCCAAAGGCATCTGGAGCGACCCCCATCCACCTGCGATATTCCAAGCTAGTCCCGCTGAAACGTTGTAGGCGCCGGTGTCGTAAGGCTGAGCCGGCTCAAAGACTTTGGCCGTAAAGCCCGCCTCCAATGCTGCGTCTACAAGCGCGGCCCTTGTTGCTCGCTCTCGACGCATTGCCCGCAGCAGCCTTGGCCGCAGTGACGGGTCGCTCTCTTGGTAACGCCTTGCAAAGTCGGCACCGAAAAAATCTGTTGCAGCAAGATCAAGAAAGTCTCCAGTCGCGCTCCCGACTCTTGACTGCGTTTTAACAAAGTCGAGGAGCGTATACAAAGCCGACCAGGCGCCACTTAGGCCAGACAATAGAGCATCCAACACTGGGGCAACGTCCCCGAACCAATGAACCGGCAATGTAAGACGCAATCGCCTAAGAATGTCCTCTCCGTCGCCGGTCACGCTGACACCCCTACAGTGTTCGAACGGATTAGGCCGTAAATGGGCGGCCTAAGATCTGCGACCTGCCCGTTGATCGTCGCCGCCAATACACTCGTTATTCCAGGATCAGCATCATGGGCTGTCTGAAACAGTTTCGAGACAAAGAGAGTGGCACCGATCGGTAGCGATGCAACGTAGTTTGCTATTGCGGCCTGCGCCGCGGAAATGGCGCTGGCGGAGCCGACCACCTGCAAGACGATATCAGCCGGAATAATCATTGGTGACCGAACGCTAAACGTTCCCCCAATCGGTCGAACCGTGTCGATGGCCAACGAAACCTGACAAATCAGTGCGGGTGTCGGCGCGCCAGTCCCATCATCAATCGTAACCGTAAAATGTCCTGGGCGCGTGGCTCCCGCGGCGTCGATCCGCTCCGCGAGCGTGTAAGATAGACCCTGCCGCACCGACTGTATCGCAAATCCAATTGCTCGCTCTGTTGCTCTGGTCCGACTGTCAAGAAACGACGAGAAGCGTTGTCTAAGAGCGTCGTCTGACTCAGCGTCTAATCCACCAGTCATGTTTGCGCTGTTCGTAACGGTATCAATACCCGAGATTGCCGTTGCGATTTGGAATAGTGCGCCTGCCCTAACGTTGCCCGCGCTACCAGCAATCGTTGAGACTGCTGGAACCGTCACGCTCAAATCGCTGCCCGCGACTTGGTAGCCGGCGCCAGTCCAGGCTGCATTGCCCTGATCGGCCGCCACTGAAAAGATCTGATCGGTTGAGGCTGTTCCGGTTCTTACGAGTGCCCCGACGGGAACGATTGTTGCCAATCCTGGTGTGATCCGACTGAAATGCAGCATGCCAGCAGCTGGAGCAGCAAGGAGCCTGCTCATTCCAAAATCGGCGACCCAACTATCTAGATCGGCAGCGTTACTCGTTGCAGCCCTTGTCATCGCCAGGACCTGAAGGATCAACCACTGGATCCATAGGCCTACAGCCGCATTTGCCTCGAGGATAGCTCGAAGGACGCTCCCTACGGTCGTATCGATGAGTTGCTGTGATGACACGCCAACTGCGGCCACCTGAGTCTTAACTAAAGTCGCGAAGTTCTGCAGGGGAAGGTTCATGTGCTATCCCGCTACGTTGACTGTGAGTGCTGACGCGCTGGCTGTCTCGGAATCGACATACCGAATTTGTGCATATAAACGGCCCGAGACATCTGATTGAATGGAGACAACGGGCTCAGGGACCTGCGCCACGGCAGGTTCAAATTGCATCTGCGCGAGGATTAAGGCCTGAATGCCAGCGGGATTGACGGGCAGACCAACATACTGCGCCAGTCCAGCGCCATATTCGGGGTTCCAAATGTAATCCCCTGGATTAGTCAAGAGGCGCCGCAATACTCGCTCTGTCCCCATAGTCGGACCTGTGACAGTGGCGAGGTCCCCAGTTGGGGAGGTCGACAGGTCCCCCGACCAGGTCATCCCTATATCAGTGATCATTTCAGAGTGCCTAGGTCTTGCAAGTGCGGAAGGCCAGTCGTCCCGCCCTGTGGATCTGGGTGAACGTGCTGATTGTATCTGTCTCTCAATGTAGAAAGCGGTCCGAAGCGATCGTAGATATCACCATCGACATGCAAATCGCCTTTCACCCGAATGGTCCCATCATTGAGAAGGCGTAAAAAGCTTCCGCTTTTGTGCATAAGCCATAGCTCGCCGACCGGTGTCGGTGGAATCGTCATGGTCCCGCTCCACGCTCGCCCAATCACAACGCCATTCTCAGCGTCGCCTTCCTGCGGGAGCACGAATACCTGATCGCCTGGGGAAGGCGGACACCCCAGACCCCACCCATCGCCCACCCACGGACTAAGCACTGGAAGCCAGCCCGTGAGAACATTCTCGGGTTCCAGCCGCACCCGCACGGTCCCACGCGCCGGATCAACGGAGGTGACTTTTCCAAACCGAGGCTGCCCGCCAGTTGCGTCTTGAGCTCCACTGTGGCCTTTCAATGAATTCAAGAAACGGTCCATCAAGGAACTCCTTGCAGAGTGACACTCTGCGTAAATCCATTTTTGGCATCCAAATAACGCGAGACCTGCGAAACGGCATACATCCGATCCCACGCGCTACCCGTCGCCAGCAGATTAACCCGGCCGCGAGGAGTTACGCTCGTCTCGCCAGGCATCACTAAGCTGACTGTCCACTCATGCCTTTTCGTATCGGAGACCGTTCGCTCTGCCAGGTGCTTAGCCTCGTCTGGAGTTAAGTTTGGCCTCGTCATAGTCCGTATCCAGGGCGGACCAGTACCAGCGGTTTGAGCGCTGGATAACGTCGTATCCGCACTCTTCGAGTTCCAGCTTTTGACAGTCATGAGCATGGGACGCGCCAGCGCAACAAAGTGCTGAAGCTGCATTCGAATGCAATCTGCCGGCGTGATCAAACTGACAGCATCGACGCTTGGCATGCCAAAGTGGAGCGTATCTCGATCCATATACAGGTCAAAGCCTTCGCGACTGGCCAGAAATGCGAGCAGGTCCCATTCAGTCGTAGTCTTCGCAAACTGCCCAAGCGTTACTCTCGCATGCTCGGACTGGTAAAATCGTCCGGTTGCGCTGGTAGTACTATCAACATATGCGGCCAATCCGTGCCGCTCGGCTAGGATCCTCGCGATCTCGCTGGAAGTGCGATTTGAGAATGTCTCATCGGTCTGCGCCTCTATCATAAGCGCTGCTAAATCCCGACCTTCGACGTCGACAATTCCGCGCGTCGGATCGAAGCTGACAGTATCCGCCATCCCGACGATAAGGTTGCGGGCAACTCCGTCCACAACGATCGATATATTGTAGCGCCGCCCCGGAATTTGGAGCGCCGCTAACGTGACTGATTGGGCGGCGAACTGGATCCGAAACCGGTCCGCTGCAAAATGATTGTTGCTATGGACTTCGACAGAGATGACGCCACCAAGCTCGATGCCATCCAGTGTGACGACCGGGACTGGAGTTCTGACATTACTTCCCAAATCCACCTCCGGCCGTTTTGTCTCGAGCAGGAATGTGCAGAGTTGCAAATCCCGGTACTATTGGGTCCGTTAGACCATTGAGCGCCGCGATACGGTTCCACTGGGTAGCGTCGCCAAGTTGCTGCAAGGCAATCCGAAAGAGATCGCCGCCCACAATAGTGAGAATAGTCATGCTGCTCGCACTCCGTAGGCGCGCGCCGTCACATAGTGAGCAAGGTCGCCAGAAGCTGCAACGACCATCGCCAGTTTGTTGCTGAGGAGCGCATCGCTACTTCGTTGAACACCGATTTCCAGAGCGGCTAAGCCGATCGCACCAACGGAGAACACAGGCGCAGATGCGGTGAGCAACCAATCTACTGCCACCCCGGCCAATGCCGGCACGACGCACAACTCGATCCTATACGGAATCCAGTTGGTGTTTGTTACCTGTGCTTCAAAGTCATGGATAATGGTGTTGAAGCGCCACCCATCCCACGACAACAGCACTTGCGCGCCGCTGCGTCGTAGACGCTCAAGTGCTCGAACTCGCTCGCCAGCATTTGAGCCCGAGAACACTCCTGACCAGCGTATTGGCGCATCGTCGGGTCCCATCGTATCGACCACCCGCCCGCCACCGGGAAGAGCATGGATGATCAGTTTCTGTTTTCCGCCGAACGTGATCCGCTCCGGAACTTCGAAGCCGCCGAAGACGACTGGGCCCAATACGGGCGGCGTGCTCATCACAGGGCTCCAGACGTGTTCCAGGTGGGGCTCTG
>JBBRHB010000311.1:0-6236 GCA_038223355.1 Chloroflexales bacterium | reverse complement strand
CCTTCTTCCTCGATCTTCGCGCCAATCCAGCATGTAACGCCGATTTCAAGGTTCGTAGCCTGTAGGCGTAACCGTCCATTTTCGGTCGTCAATAAAATATTTGAAAGCACAGGCAAGGTCGACTTCGCCGCCACACCATGGCTGACGATCGCCACGCCAC
Organism: Chloroflexales bacterium; assembly: GCA_038223355.1. Lineage (GTDB taxonomy): Bacteria > Chloroflexota > Chloroflexia > Chloroflexales > Kallotenuaceae > JACDGP01. Next base: position 6,076 of record JBBRHB010000311.1, on the reverse strand, counting down.
GCTTGAGGTTCTCTTGCAAACACGAAAGCTTCATGCTGGTCTCGGTCCCTTAATATCAGACTTTGAGTATCATTTGCCGTAGGTCCGAATATTATAGCATAGGCCCTCCTACCTCACTATGCTGGCACTACACTGGCCGGATTACCGATCGCTTTCATAATCTCGTCCCACACCGCCGGGTTCGTCCAATAGGAAGTATGGGCGTAGGGAAAGGGCTGACGATTATCGACCAACACATCCTTGACCCGGTGCGGAAAGACGCCATTGCCCATGAAGCTCAACATATCTTGCAGATCATATACGTTAAGCCAGGGTGGAAAATGCGCCGGCAGTTGGTTGGTAGCGCTATAGGGCAGCGATTCAAGCGCGCCCATCTCATAAAAGACCGGGGCTTGCGAGCCGCACGTAATGAGCAGCGGCACGCGGTCACCCAGATCCTGCTCGATCAACAGATCAACACATGCGATCCCTCCCAGGCTATGGCCAAGCACCACTACTGGCGGTGTCGCCGCTTTGATTGAGTCGAGAATCTGGCTGCGAATCGCCTGGCCTTCGCCCTGATACACCAGAATATCACCAAGGAATTTGAATACTTTGTCCGTCAAACTGCCGCGCCGTTCCCGGAGCTGGCTTGTCAACAGCTGATTCATGATCAGCAGCCCCTTGTTTTCCAGTGGCGTGAAAATGCCCAGCGTTCCTCCTCCGGCGCCGACTAGCTGATCGGTCAGCCCTCCAACCACGCCATCTCGCAAGCCAGCATCAGTCAACATGGGCGGCGAATGGCCCTCTGCTGCGCTTTGCATAGCTGCCTCGGCCACAATGGCGCGCGCCACAGCCGTACGATAGGTATCAAGATCGGCAGGGGACAGCCCGGCGAGCCCATCACGATAGGTCTTGCTCGACCGCACACTTTGGACGGCGCTATCGAAGGTATCGGTTAGTCCGGCTGTGGCTACCTGTGTCCGTAGCTCGGGCGAGACCGTCGCTACAGCTGTCACTTGAACCTGGTTATCAAGCAGAAGGCCTGCTCCCGACCCTTGACCCGCCGATTCATTTTGTGCTTCTAGGATCCGCAGCTCCGCCAGTGGATCGCGATACAACAAGCCCCATATGCTGGCATCGCTATTCGTGCTGCTGGGGGCTCCGGTGCCGTCGTCGAGGCCGAGCACACTCCCTCCCCCTGTGTCGGCATACGTTGGAATCGAGATACCGTGCTCATGCAATTCATAACCATGCGTCTCACCCCAGGCACAGGAGACCACGGCAAGGTCGGGCTGGCGCCCTTGCAGCGCTGTCTTGATCGTGCCATAGGTTGTGAGCGCTGCTTGGCCGTCTGGCGTTGCGGCCCATTCGGAAGCCTGACCACGTGCTCCCGTACCATGAACAAACATCACTGTCGTCATACCGTCCTCCGTTTATGCTTACAGCGTTTCCATCGAATTAAGCCGCTTAAGCTGGCGAATCTGGGGCCAGCTGAGCGCGACCACGCTGACAACCAACAGTGTTCCGATACCACCACCCACCACCGATATAATCGGTCCGAACAGACTTGCCACCAATCCGGACTCGAAGCCACCCAATTCATTCGACGCGCTAATAAAGATGCTGTTGACCGCCGATACGCGACCCCGCATCTCATCAGGCGTGCCAACCAGCAAGAGCGTACTGCGGATGACTACACTGATATTGTCCACGGCTCCCAGCACAACAAGCATCAGCAATGATAGGATAAATGATCGTGACAAACCAAAGATAATCGTGGCAAGCCCAAAGCCGGCCACAGCCCATAAAAGGGTGGCTCCTGCCCTGCGAATCGGTGGCAGATGGGCCAGCAGAATGGCTACCGTAACCGCGCCGATTGATGGTGCGGCCCGCAACCACCCCAGACCACCCGGTCCCACATGCAAAATATCGGTGGCGAAGATCGGCAGCAAGGTCGTCGCGCCACCGAGCAACACCGCAAACAGATCGAGCGTAATCGCCGCCAAAATGACTTTCGTATTCCACAGAAAGTGTGCCCCTGCCACCAGACTTTTCAACGTTGCTGCCTCAAGCGGTCGCGCGAGCCGCCGAATAGGAAGGAGGCAGACAAAGCCAAAAAAGATCAGCGCGCCAACCGCGTCAACGATATAGACCCAGCCGGCGCGGTGCTGCACGGCAATCATCAGGCCGCCCAGCGCCGGCCCAACCACCGAAGCCGCCTGCCACGCGCTGCTACTCCAGGTAGCGGCATTCGTGAATAGCTCGGGTGGCACGGTTTGCGGCAACAAGGTCGCGCCGGCCGGGCCGCTAAAAGCGCGAGCGATGCCGATCAAGAACAGGCAGCCATAAATCAGCGCCAGTGACCCATGGCTGAAGGATAACGCGGCTAGTCCCAGGGCTCCCAATGCTAACAGGAGTTGGCTCGCAAGGACAATTCGCTTGCGGTCGAAGCGGTCGGCAGCGTGACCCGCCGGCAACGATAACAGAATCACCGGCACGACTTGTACTAACCCCACGCCGCCCAATGCTAACGCTAGGTGTGTGCGCTCATACAGCTCCCAACCAATCGCCACGCTCGCCATCTGCTCGCCCATCGAGGCGGCCAAGCGGCCGACGACGAGTAAGATGAATGGCCGGAAGCGAAAGGCCGCATAGGGATCATAAGACTCAGTGGGATTTGGTGAAACCGTCATCCTCATTCCTTTGTGCGTGTTCATAACTGAACGGCGTCTCTATATCATACCGGAGAAGTGCTGGCTCCATCTGCTACGGCTGTGCAGGAAGCTCGGGCGGTTGCAGGGAAGGAGGCCATTCGTTGTACAATGGCGCTTATGGACGAACCGTCGGCTGACTGGACTATTCTTGCCCTGGAGACTTCCTGCGATGAGACCGCAGCAGCCGTGATCCGGGGTGGGCGCGAGATTGTCTCCTCCGTGGTCGCGTCGCAAATGCATTTGCACGAGCGCTACGGTGGCGTGGTGCCCGAGCTTGCCAGCCGCGAGCATATCACCAGCATTGCTCCCGTCATTAATGATGCGCTCGCCCCATTACCGCAGGGCTGGCGCGATATCGATGCGATTGCCTGTACCTATGGCCCCGGCCTAGCGAGTGCCCTGCTCACGGGGGTTAATGCGGCGAAAGGGTTGGCCTGGGCGCAGTCCAAACCGCTCGTTGCCGTTAATCATCTAGAAGGGCATATTTATGCCACCTGGCTGATCCCGCAGCTGATGCAGCCCGACCTGCCACCACCCTTTCCATTGGTTGCGCTTGTCGTCAGCGGCGGCCACACCGCGCTCGTCCTGCTACGTGACCATGGTGACTATCAGCTGCTCGGTCAAACCCGCGATGATGCCGCTGGTGAGGCCTTCGACAAGGCGGCCCGGATCATGGGGCTGGGCTATCCTGGTGGTCCGCAGGTGCAGCAGTGGGCCACCCGCGCTACTGCTCATGACCTGCGTGTGCCGCGCGCCTGGCTGCCCGAATCCTATGATTTCTCGTTCAGTGGTGTCAAAACCCATGTGCACCAGGAGGTCGAGCGGCGGCGAGCCGCGCAGCCTGGACCGGCTAAGAGCTTGGCCGAGTTCGATCCCGAGGCTACAGCGCAGCTGGCGGCGGCGTTCCAAGACTCGATCATCGACATACTAACGCACAAGACCGTAGCTGCAGCTGAGTCCTACGGTGCGCGCTGTATCGTGCTTGCCGGTGGTGTCGCTGCCAACGGTCCTTTGCGCGAAATGTTGATGCGGCGTTCTCCCGTCCCGGTACGCTATCCGCCAATCGCCCTATGTACCGACAATGCGGCGATGATTGGCGCTGCCGCCTTTTACCGTTATGCCGCGGGGTTGCAGCATGATTGGTCATTAAGCGTGGTGCCGAACCTACGTCTCGTTCCCAATACCCAACCCTACCGGCGGGGCGACGAGCGCCGGTCACCGGTAAAGCGCCCATAGCTCGAGGTATAGCGAAATTCTGTCGAACAATGTTGTTTCTACGACGTGAGTGCGTCGTTAGCGAGGAGATCCCGATGCATCAGGCAGCTTGGATGGAATTTCACGTTTCCCGCGAGGCGCGCGACCGCTATGCGTTCGACCAAAGCCTTTTCTCGAACCTGGGTACGGTCGTTTTCGCCAATTTCCCTGCCGCCCGCACATTCGCCCAGAAAATTAATGAGCAGCGTGATGTGACCCACCATCCGGCGGCAGCCGTCAGTGCGGGCCAGGTTAACGCGATGGCGCTGATCCACGAAATCCTCCATGCGGCTTTAAATAAATACGCGCAAGACCGCAGCCCGCATGCAATGGCCCGCGCGCTCGAATCCCTCGAACAAACCCTTGGCCGGGAAGAGCTTGACCAGAGCTTGCTCGGGTTTATCGAAGATTTTCCGGCCCTAGCAGTCTATCGTGGTCTAACCGATCCGCCAACCTATCTCTCGGGCAGCCAGAATGGCATGCCCAATCGTGAAATAGTCCTGGAGGAAATGCTGCTGCTGTGGCTGGGTGTCATGAATCCGGCCTATGCACCGCTGGAGGAGCTGTTTGACGACACGCGGCTGGAAGAATCAACCGCCTATCCCGATATCATCACGGGGCTATATGACTTCTTTAAGCATGAGCCCGGCTTGGACGGCGAGCAGCAGAACCTTATCGATCTGCTTCGCGCTCCGGCGTTAACCTCCCCCAATGACCTGATGGCCCAGCTGCGTTATATTCAAGAGCACTGGGGCTTTGTGGGTCAATTGCTGCTGGTCCGCATGCTTTCGGGGCTGGACCTGATTCGCGAAGAAACCCGCCCGCATTTTACTGGTCCGGGACCCAGCCAGGTATTGAAGTTTGGCGGACCCAGCGATGGCGCGCCTTTCAATGTCGATGAATTGATGGATGAGCCCGAGCGTTACAGCCAAGACGTCGAGTGGATGCCCGAACTGGTCATGATCGCCAAAAGTACCTATGTGTGGCTGGATCAACTCAGCAAAAGCTATGGTCGCTCGATTACGCGCTTGGATCAGATCCCCGACGAAGAGCTTGATAATATGGCACAACGCGGCTTCACCGGTCTTTGGCTGATTGGGATCTGGAATCGCAGTGTTGCGTCGCAAACCATCAAGCGCTTGTGCGGCAATCCGGAAGCCGTTGCTTCAGCCTACTCGCTGCTCGATTATGGTATCGCTGACGACTTGGGTGGTGAGGCTGCCTATGAAAACTTAAGCCAGCGTGCGTGGCGACGCGGTATTCGCTTGGCCAGTGATATGGTGCCGAATCATATGGGCATCGACTCGCGCTGGGTCATTGAGCACCCCGAATGGTTTATTTCGGTACCACAACCGCCCTTTCCATCGTATTCGTTTAATGGTCCCAATGTTTCGGTTGATGGGCGTGTTGGCATCTATCTGGAAGACCACTACTATTCCCAAAGCGACGCGGCCGTCGTCTTTAAGCGCGTCGATCAGCAGACCGGCAGCGAGGTGTATATCTACCACGGCAATGATGGCACGAGTATGCCCTGGAATGATACGGCGCAGCTCAACTACCTGGATCCGGCGGTCCGCGAAGCGGTGATCCAAACTATTCTGTATGTTGCCCGCAAGTTTCCGATCATTCGCTTCGATGCCGCGATGACCTTGGCCAAGAAGCACATCGAACGGTTATGGTATCCCGAGCCGGGTACGGGCGGTGCGATTGCCTCGCGCGCCGAGCACGGAATGAGCAGAGCTGACTTTAATGCGGCCATGCCCGAGGAGTTTTGGCGCGAGGTCGTCGACCGGGTGGCGCAAGAGGTGCCTAATACCTTGCTGTTGGCCGAGGCCTTCTGGATGATGGAAGGCTATTTCGTGCGGACCCTTGGCATGCACCGTGTCTATAACAGCGCGTTCATGAATATGCTTAAAAACGAGGAGAATGCCAATTACCGCTTATCGATTAAAAATACGCTGGAGTTCGACCCTGAAATTCTGAAGCGCTACGTGAACTTTCAGAACAATCCCGACGAACGAACGGCCGTTGAGCAGTTCGGTAAGGATGATAAATATTTCGGCGTCTGTATCCTAATGGTCACGATGCCGGGCTTGCCGATGTTCGGGCATGGGCAAGTCGAGGGT
>JBBRHB010000310.1:0-6254 GCA_038223355.1 Chloroflexales bacterium | reverse complement strand
CCTTCCTTCTTGTAGCTACCGATAATTCAGAATACATCTATATAACCTGACTCTATTTCGGCTGAATGTCAGACGTTTTACGAACGAATATTTCCGCCCAACCATCCTTGTTAACGTTTTTCATACGCTGCACAAGCGCATCCGGTACAGCAATACCATAATTATGCGCCGGATCAGCCTTATTAAAAGGGATACCCAACGAGGTAACCGACTCGCCTTTAATGCGAAAAGTAGCCTGTACCTCAAACGGGCCACGTGATTCGCCTAATGGAATGTAAGAACCAAATAACGGGTCAAACCAGTAGACGATCTGATATCCGGGCGACACATAGGTCTGGTGAGGGTTTAATGGTACGCGCTCGACTTGCTGATCCAACCACCGCTGCTGGTAGTCAGGCGAGACCGGGATCGCAACTTTGCCTAGGTCGGGATTAATGGTAGGAGTGACCGCAACGGGCGGTGAGATAGGCGCCGGAGCTGCAGGAACGGATGAAGGAACAGTATTGATCGGATTAGAACCCGTCACTGGTGAAGAGGCATCCGGTATTTGCTGAGCAGCTCCAGCCGTAACGCTGCCGGCAGGCTCACCTGCAGCCTGCCCTGCGGGTAGACCGGGCGTCGCCGTCGGAACGAGATTACGACCGATGGCAAGTGGTTTTTGACCTGCACAACTACTTAATAGCAGCATGGCTCCTAGCACTGACACTACAATCTGCAATGCCCTATGATTCCGTTTCACGTACTATACTTTCATGCAAAGGTAATTGCTAGTGCCAGACAAAACTATGGTCCACAGTAGCGTGTTGCCGGAGTACTACCACGATGCGGGACACAGTATAACTGCCTCAAATTAGGTAAGTCGAGCAAATAGTATACCATTGTTTATTTGACCACGATTAGCAAGCAAAGTGATACCTATATGACCTACGCGCCACTTATTGTGCAGAGCGATTGGAGTATTCTGGCCGACACGCATGCACCAGATTATGAACAGGTACGACCACTCCTGGCCCAATTCGCGGAACTTGAGCGCTCGCCCGAACATATCCACTTCTATCGTCTGACGCCACTCTCGTTGTGGAATGCTGCGGCAGCCGGCTTACGCCTCGAAGCGATTCTCGATATCCTGAGCCGCTATAGTCGCTTTACACTGCCGGCCAACCTTGTCACAGACATTGCAGACTATATCGGGCGCTATGGTCTACTTAAGCTGGTCACGCATGAGGGCCGGCTCTTGTTGCAATCCACCGATCAGCGCTTACTGCAACGCGTGTGCGCTGATAAGCGCTGCCAGCCGCTACTCCTAGACCAAACGGCCAACGGCGTGCGCGTGCAACCTGGAGCGCGCGGGGAGCTTAAGCAGGCGCTCACCGAGCTAGGGTACCCACCCGCAGACACGGCCGGCTACGTCGACGGTGCAGCCCTCGCCGTCACCTTACGTACTCCTTCGATGACAGGAATAGCTTGGCAGTTGCGTTCCTACCAGACCGAAGCGGTTGATGCATTCTACGAACACGGGAATGAGGCCGGCGGGAGCGGGGTGATTGTGCTGCCCTGCGGTGCCGGCAAGACGGTGATTGGTCTCGGCATCATCGCCGCAGCCCAAACGAATACCCTGATTCTGTGCCCGAATACGGTCGCAGTACGCCAGTGGATCAGTGAAATCCTCGATAAAACGACGCTGACGGCACACGAGGTCGGCGAGTATTCGAGTGACCGCAAAGAGATTAAGCCGATCACCGTAGCGACGTATCAGATTTTGACCTACCGGCCCTTTGCCGTCGACACGGCCACCGGTGAAGTAGGATTATTTCCGCATATGCGCCTGTTCGGCGAACGCGATTGGGGCTTGCTCATTTATGACGAAGTCCATTTACTCCCTGCACCGGTCTTTCGTGCCACAGCCGACCTACAAGCCCGTCGCCGGTTGGGCCTGACAGCAACGCTGATTCGTGAAGACGGACGCGAACGGGATGTATTCGCGCTGATCGGTCCCAAGAAGTATGACTTGCCCTGGCACGATCTCGAGCACGACGGCTATATTGCAGCGGCAGAGTGTATCGAAGTACGCGTGCCGATGGATGCGGATCGCCGCATGGAAGCCGCCCTGGCCGAAACGAATCAAGAGGCGTATCGCATCGCTGCCGAGAATCCGGCGAAACTTCAGGTGCTGCATGCACTGGTCCAGGCACATAGCGGCGACCACGTGCTGGTCATCGGCCAGTATCTTAAGCAGCTCGAAGCAGTTGCGAAGCGGCTGGACGCACCTTTAATCACCGGAAAAACGGCTAACGCAGAGCGGGAACGGCTCTACGCGGAGTTTCGGAGTGGAGCGCTACGGGTGCTGGTAGTAAGCAAAGTTGCAAACTTTGCCATCGACCTCCCGGATGCCGACGTTGCGATCCAAGTATCGGGGACGTTTGGCTCACGTCAGGAAGAAGCACAGCGCCTGGGACGAATTCTACGACCGAAAGCAGATGGGCGTGGTGCCCGCTTCTACACGCTCGTGACAAGCGAGTCGCGTGACCAGGATTTCGCCGCAAAGCGGCAACTCTTCCTGGCCGAGCAGGGCTATCACTACACTATTGTGGATGCCCAAACCATCCTGCGGTCGGAGAGGTAAACTCTCAGTAGTACTCCAGTCGCCGCTCAGCCTACCCCTTTACAGTAGTCCTTTAAGGGAGCATCTGCCCATGAAAGCTTAGGCCCTGCAGCGGTACAGTGTCAAGGAACGGGAACGGCATGAGTTATGCCGTTTCCGACCATTGCCGCCTCGCTCAAACTGAGCCTATAGCCCACTGGTAGTGGGCTAGTTTAGGGTGAGTAATACCCGTCGTTCGGGTAACGAAAGGCAGCGACTATATAACTTGGAAGGATGTCGGATGGCCAACACGTTGCGCATGCCGTCGAATAGCTCAGGGGAGCATATGCCCATTGACGAGACGCTCGCACCATGCTGGCTTGAGCAGCCGAGCACAAGAGGGATGACGACCGATCATAGTGACCAGAGTCCGTTGGCAAAATACCGTAATCTGCTGGACGATGATCTGCCCGATGCGCTGGTCAAGGCGCTCACGAATTATGACGCAGATCACGATGCCACCTGCGCCCACGCGCTGTTCGAGGAGCAGGTTCTGCGCCGGCCGGATGCTCCTGCGCTGGTCTTCGGGAACGATAGTCTATCGTATTATGAACTGAACGGGCGCGCCAATCAGCTTGCCGACTACCTCCAGCGGTTTGGTGTTGGTCCAGAGACACTGGTCGGCATTTGTATGGATCGCTCCCTTGAACTGATTATCACGGTGCTCGCGGTGCTCAAAGCCGGGGGTGCCTATGTACCCCTTGACCCGACGTATCCGCCGGCACGCCTTACCTTCATGATCAACGATGCGCGGATGCCCGTTCTGCTGGCCCGCGCGGCAAACGACCGGCGGGGCTCCCCCATCGATCTCGCCGCAGTGATTGCTGCCGGTGACCATGTCCCGATCGTCATCGACCTAGATCGTGATCATGCCAAGATTGCCGCAGCGTCCACGGCCAACCCCGACAGTGCAGTCACCGCCGACAACCTGGCATACGTAATCTATACGTCAGGCTCAACCGGCAAACCGAAAGGGGTGCTGCTGCATCATCGCGGGCTAGTGAATCTCGTTTGGGGGCAGATTTGCGCCTTTGGCATCAGCCCCGCCAGCCGCATCCTGCAGTTTGCCTCATTCAGCTTTGACGCCTCTGTCTCAGAAATCTTCACAACGCTGGTCGCCGGAGCAACCTTGTACCTGGCCCGGCGCGAAACGTTGATGTCACCGCCTGAATTGATCGATCTGCTGCGCATGCAACAGATAACGATGGTAACCCTACCGCCTTCGTTGTTAGCAGTATTACCAACCGACGGCTTGCCCATGCTACGTACGGTTGTTTCAGCCGGAGAAAGTTGTTCCTGGGAAGTTGCACTCCGTTGGGCCGCCGGACGGCGTTTCCTCAATGCCTATGGACCCACCGAGACAACGGTGGGTCCAACCTGCTACCTTGTCGATGAGCAGGTGGCTGGCTGCCAGACGGTTCCGATCGGACGTCCGCTGCCCAATTATCAAACCTACATCCTTGATCGTCATCAACAGCCGGTGCCTGTTGGGGTAGCCGGGGAGTTATATATAGGCGGCGCGGGGCTGGCGCGCGGCTATCTTAATCGTCCAGAGTTGACCTCTGAGCGTTTCATCGCGTGGCCGGGCGACCTCAGGAATGGGCGCTCCTCCATTCGCCTGTATAAGACTGGTGATCTGGCCCGCTACCTGCCGAACGGCATCATCGAGTTCCTTGGTCGGACCGACCAACAGCTAAAGTTGCGCGGCTTTCGCATCGAGCCCGGCGAGATCGAGGCAGTACTTCGGCAGTACCCGACCGTTCAAGACGCTGTAGTAGTGGCGCGGGAGGACGCGTTCGGTGAGACGCGCCTGATTGGCTATGTAACTGAGAAAGAACGCCGAGCCATCGAGCTCTGGCCATCAGTTGCAGAGTATTTCGTCTACGACGAACTGCTTTATCACGCGATGACGCATGACGAGCGTCGTAACGCCAGTTATCAGGTAGCCCTGCAGCAGGCCGTACCAGGCAAGGTGGTGCTAGATCTTGGGACGGGCCGGGATGCGATTCTGGCACGTCTCGCAGTCGCGGCTGGAGCGCGCAAAGTCTATGCTATCGAACTATTGGAGGAGTCCTATCTCCATGCGCGGGCGACGATCGAGCGCCTTGGCCTCGGCGACAAGATCATCCTCATTCATGGGGACGCACGACACGTCAACCTGCCTGAAAAAGTCGATGTGTGCGTCTCAGAAATCGTCGGCGCTATTGGCGGCAGTGAAGGTGCTGGCCGGATCATAAACGACACATGGCGATTTATGAAATCGACCGGCACAATGATTCCAACCCGAAGCACAACACGGATTGCAGCGCTTAGTCTGCCCGATGAACTACTGAACGAGCCGGCCTTTACACCGGTGGCGGCCCATTATGTCGAACGCATCTTCAACGAGCGAGGCTACAAGTTCGACCTACGGCTGTGCCTGCGCGGCGTCCACTACAACGACCTGCTCTCAACCAGCGGTGTGCTAGAGGATCTCGACTTCGACGGCGTCAGTGAACCAGAGTTCGACCGTCGGGAGCTCCTGCATATTACTAGGGCCGGGCGCATCGACGGCTTTTTGGTCTGGCTCAACCTATACACTACACCGAACGAGATAATTGACATTCTAGAACACGAGCACTGCTGGCTCCCTGTCTTTTTCCCGGCTTTCTCACCCGGCATTATGGCTAACGTGGGCGACCATATCGAACTGACAATCAACAGTCGTTTGTGCGACAACGGCCTTAACCCCGATTATAGTGTGCGCGGGCAGTTGGTTCGACAGCATGGCGCACGCATCCCATTCGAGTATCGGTCATATCACTATAAGGCTGCCTACCGGCAATCGCCGTTCTACCAGCGCCTGTTTGCAGATGACCAGATACATAAACGGCTAGCCAACGCCACTATGCTCGACAGCCAAGATCTGCGTGACTATTTGCAACGCCACGTAGCAGACTACATGATCCCAGCCACCTTTGTCGTACTGTCAGCCTTTCCGCTGACCGTGAACGGCAAGGTGGATCGTCGGGCACTACCTGTACCGGCGGCCAGCGAGACAGGGCCGCACGGGACCGAGGGCCCACGCACTGCGGAAGAAACCTCACTCGCGCATATATGGGCAACCGTTCTAGACCGTTCGTCGGTCGGTATCCACGATGACTTCTTTGCACTCGGCGGACATTCCTTGCTCGCGGCAAAAGCAATTGCTCTCATCAATGCTACACTCAACCGCGATGTCTCGCTCCAGTTGCTATTCCAGGCACCTACTGTTGCCACATTTGCACAGGCCATACGTATGAACGCTGCTGTGTCTGCCGCCACTGGCACAGCAGACCTCAACGTCGACATCGTCCTTGACCCCATGATCATTCCTGTCGCACCCCTTCTAGTACGTTATACGGCACCAATGAACATCTTGCTCACCGGCGCGACGGGCTACCTCGGGGCCCTGCTGCTTCAGGAACTACTAACACAGACCGATGCCACTATCCACTGCCTCGTGCGTGCTAGGGATGTTCTGGAGGGCCAGCAGCGTATACAGCAGGCCCTCAGCAGATACGGGATATGGCACGACGAGTGGCGGACACGGATTATACCGATCATTGGCGACCTCTCCCAGAGTCATTTGGGG
>JBBRHB010000309.1:0-6254 GCA_038223355.1 Chloroflexales bacterium | reverse complement strand
CGAGTTGTTGCGTACCTTGGTACCCTCGCACTACATAACCATCCCGTCGATCTGTTGCTGGCGGCGTGGAACGAGGTTGCTCGTGCGATTCCTGATGTTGATCTGCTAATTATAGGGGGCGGCGAAGATCTACCGCTCCTCCGCGATCAAGCCCACCGGCTGGGCATAGAGAATCGAGTATACTTCGTCGGGCACATCGACCAGTGCTGGGTACCCCCCTATTTAGCCCTGGCCGAAGTGAGCGTCGACCCTGTTTATGATAATGTCGTGGCCCGCGCTCGTTCGCCACTTAAAATCTTCGAGAGTATGGCGCTAGGGGTTCCCGTGGTGACGGCAGATGTGGGAGACCGTGCAGCGCTGCTAGATAATGGCAGAGCGGGTACGCTGGTCGCTCCCGGCAGTGTTGCGGCGCTGGTCACGGCGATGCTGGGGATATTGCGAGAGCCAATGCAACAAGAGATCATAAAGATAAACGCACGTAGCTTTGCACAACAGTATGACTGGAATAAGCTTAGTACCATGTGGGAAACAGTGTATCAAAGGAATGATCGGGCAATGATGGGGCTCAGCTAATGCATTTCGCAAGTTATTATCGGTGGCTCGTTTACCAGTATCTTTTCGGCACACCGGCTGTTGCGCAAACGTTACTGGATATTGGCTGCGACGATGGTGGCTTTATTGAGCGCTTGCCGGCGCAATTGAGCATCGCACTTGATCCGGCGTTGACGGCACTTCGACGGGCGCAGGCTTCGCTCAGGGTATGTGCGGACGGTACACAACTGCCTTTTTGCACAGCTACCTTTGACCATGTCGTGCTCAGCGATGTGATCGAGCATGTCGAAGATGACGTCGCACTCGTGCGTAGTGCGACGCAGTATGTGCGCCCCGGCGGCAGCTTTTGGCTCAGCACTACAGCGATCGCCTTTCGCTTGTTTCCTGACTCACTCACGAAGCGAGCCGAGCAAAGTTGGGGGCATGTGCGGAAGGGCTACCGGCCAGAACAATTGCACGCCTTGATAGGCCCGGGCTTTGATTGCACTACCGTCCAGTGGCCAGAATGGACCTTTCGGCATGTGTATCCGCTGATGTGGCTCAGTTCCAAGGTTGTGCCATCAGTCGCGCGGATTATGGCTCGGCTGTGCTTCGCCGTTGATACGCAGCTGCGTGGTCTGGCACCTGAGCATGGTCATATCTATATCTGGGCCGTGCGAGACCAGGTAGTGGCACAGTCATAAGCTTCCATGGTTGCTCATGCCTCCCAAGCACCCCTGGTCTGGATCGTCGTGTTGACCTGGAATAACTATGCCGATACGGCAGAATGCCTCACCTCGCTGCGTACATTGAGTTACCCGCACTATGAGGTACTGCTGGTGGACAATGCCTCAAGCGATGAGACGCCCCGACGTGTGCGTCGCCGCTTCCCCGAAGTCACGGTGATTGAGAATCAGCGCAATCTGGGAGTATCGGCGGGCTATAATGTTGGCTTTCGCTATGCCCTCGCGCATGGTGCAGATTTTGTCTTAATGCTTAATAACGATACAGTTCTCGATCCTGTGCTCTTGAGCTACTTGGTAGCTGCTGGGTACGAGCCCCACGCCGGTATTCTGGTGCCGGTAGCCTACTTTTATGATCGCCCAGACACCATTTGGTCCGCCGGTGCCCGGCGCCGGCAACTGCCGCCAGCGATTGTGATGGAAAAGCGGCTGTTTCGGCAGCAGTCTGGCTATCATCAACTTGAGTACGCGATCGGCTGCTGTATCTTGCTCAAGCGTGCGGCATTGCTCCAGGCTGGGCTGCTTGATGAAACCTATTATTTCATGTGGGAAGACCTTGATCTCTCCCTTCGGATGCGCGCGGCGGGCTTTCTCATCTTGCAGGTGCCGCAGGCCAAGTTGCGGCATAAAGTATCGCGATCTACGCGCCCGCAGACGTCGTTATTCTGGCAGATGCATGGCGAAGGTGGAGTTACCTTTCACCGCCGCTATGGCAGCTACCAAAGCATGTTGACGGAGCTCGGCTATTTCGCGTTACGGGAATTTGTCGTGAAGCAGCAATGGCAATTCCTCCGGCCATTCGTCACCGGTTTACGACGCGGTCTCATGCGCCCACTAAAGCCCATACCGCAGGCTGAGCTGCTCCCGCTGACATATTAAAAGGTTAGGCATATGGATATAGAAAGAGAAGAAGCGGCCTGCGACTTTTGCGGCAGCAACCGGCGCGAACTGTTGTTCCAGGGACCTGATCGGCTATTAGGTCTGCCCGGCACCTTTAGATTCGTACGCTGCCAGGACTGTGGCCTGTTGTACCAATCACCGCGTTTGCCGTGGGGGCAACTGGCGGCATATTACGAAGGCGATTATGCGTCACATGGTCCGGTCGTACAAGATGAAGTGAATCCTCTGTTACGGATGATCAAACGGCTAGGACCGCTGAAGCAGCGTCATTATGTCGAGCGCTTTCAAAAGCAGGGCATGTTGTTAGATGTTGGTTGCGGTTCCGGCGTTTTTTTAGCGGAGATGCAGGTAACGGGTCAGTGGCAACTGGAGGGGCTGGAGCCGACGCCGGTGGCGGCAGAGTATGTGCGTAGGCGCTTAGGAATAGCGGTGACTGAGGAGATTTTCGAGGAAGCTCATTTTGCACCGGGCAGCCAAGACGTCATTACAATGTGGCACGTCCTTGAGCATTTTGGGTCACCTTCGCAGGCAATTAATCAAGCTTGGAAGCTCCTGAAACCCGGCGGCTATCTCATCTTCGCTATTCCTAGCTATGAGAGTTTAGGACGGCGGCTGTTCGGGCGCTTCTGGGTGGGATGGGATCTGCCCCGCCATCTGTTTACGTTTCCACGTCGCGTCCTTATGCGACAACTGGGGGCTCATGGATTTCGCGTCATTGATATACGCTGTTTTCTGATTAGCTATGCGGCCTTAGGTCACTCTCTTACATTTTGGACACAGTGTTGGCCCCAAACACTCCGGCCACTTGGCAGGCTCGTCGTGCGGGCCTACTATACACCGGTGACGCGCCTACTGCTGTACCCCTTGCAACGGGTGGTGGAGTATTTGGGGCTGTCGAGCGTAACGAGCTGGGCCGTACAAAAAGTGGACCGAGATGGCTAATTCTCATAGCGAGCGGGAAGGGCAGGCCCAGCGACTGCTCAGGCAGATCATGGTAACTGCTGACCGAATCCGGCACAGTGATAGCAAGTGGCTGAGAAAGCTGCGGCGCTGGTTCAGTCCCGTGCTCAATCTAACCCTGCTCGTATTATGGCTCTTGATCCTTTATCGAAATCGTGATGACCTGCCGTTGGTTGAGCAGATGCTCCAGCCGCAGGTGATCGGTCTCTGCATACTGGCCTATGTCATTTCGTATGGTTTGCAACTTGGCGTGTGGGCAAGCCTGATGGGCTATGGCTGGAACGAGCGGAGGGGTGCGATCAATGATTATGTATGTACAACCTTTATGGATCGCGTCCCGGGCGGCATATGGAAGATTGTAGGTCGCATGACAATCTATCGAGCCCCCCATCTGACGCCCCGGACCATCTTAGCCATTAATATTCTTGAACCGGTGCTCTTGCTGGTCGCCAATGCGAGCATCTTACTGGTCGTCAGCGCGCTTTCGCCTACCCTGCGCATGGTCGCGAGCCTGGCATTCGTCGGGGTACTGACGCTGATCGTAACCACAGCACCACGCTTCATCTCAACCTTGCGCGGGCGGGGATTGGCGCTGCGGTGGCTGTTCTGGCTGAGCAGCTATGTCGGCTGCTGGCTCTGTGGCGGCTTGTTGGTATACACCTTGTTCTGGCCGCTGATCCAGAGCAACTTTACATGGAGCACGGCACTGCACTTGTGGTGTTTATCTGGAGCGGTAGCCGTTGTGCTGCAACTGTTGCCACTTAGTTCGTTGTTCCGAGATGTCACGCTAGTGGCACTTATTAAACCGTTTCTGCCCTTACACCGAGTGCTGATTGCCGTGTTGGCCTTGCGGCTCATCGTGCTAACCAGTGAGCTGCTCATCGGGTGGTCCCTGCTTGGCGCACTGCGATTGCTTAAGCCGGTGAGCCGTGCGGCGGTCCCGGTGACCCTACCGCCAAGCGGTGGGGTCTGGGAAGATACCACCGAATAATCTTATGAGGTGAGCAGGGTGTCTATGATTTATCGCATAGCAAAGGGCAAAAAAGGTCTATAACCCGAATGGGTTATACTCACTAGAGGCTATGGACGAGCGGTTGTCGTGTGGTATCATGCTATTCAACCGCAGGGGAATGTTCACGCCCCACACGTTTCTATCCTCAAGGAGTAGGTGACTATGCGTTCTTATCGGAAACTGCTCTGGGCGGCACCCGCCGCACTTCTGAGCCTCGCACTGATGGCACCGGCCATTGAGGCCGCCCCTGCCACTACCGGCGTCCCGGGCACCGGCTTCAACACCGCCTTCCGAATTCAGAACCTGGGTACGGCACCGGCGAACTGTAGCTACAGCATCTACGACAATACCGGGGCCTCGGTCTATAACATAACGATCGGGACTGCAGTGGCCGTTGGTGATAGTGCTTATGTGTACACGGGCGACACAACGCTGAACCCGCCATTCCCCACCGGGACCAATGCCGGTACGATTAGCTGCACACAGCCGGTCGCGGCCGTAGTCAACTTCAGTAATGCTACCTCAGGCGACTCGTATGTTGGCACCACCAACCCGGCCAACACGTTGTATGTCCCCAGCGCGTACTCGAACTTCTATAATTATCAAACGAGCTTCCGGATCCAGAATGCCGGTGCGGCGGCGCAGACCGTTACGGTGAAATACTTCGCACCCGGCGCAACTTCGCCAGCCGCCACTGTGTCGGTGTCGCTGCCATTGAATGGCGCTGCGACCGTTGATCAGGCCGGTCAAGCAGGCCTCAACAATAACGTCTCCTACTCGGCCCAAATCATCGGCACCGACAAACTCGCGGCAACCGTTGCGATCTTCGGGGCGCCGGGATCAGCTGTGTCCAAGCAACTGTATGCTTTCTCGGCCTTTGCAAACGGTGCAACCACGGTTTATGCACCGGTCATTATGCGCAACTATTATGGCTATAATACGGCCACAACGATTCAAAACATTGGCACGGCGGCAGCGAATGTGACTTTGACATATTCGAATGGCGTCGCACATAACTACACCATTGCGGCAGCCTCCTCGCAGGTGGTGTCAGACTATCTAGACACAGGCTTAACTGACCCACATACGTTGTATGCGTCGAAAATCGTAAGCACGAACGGCCAGCCACTGATCGTGACAGTCAACGAGTCGACCCCTGGTACTAACCGCGCCACGACGTACGAAGGGCTGTCCCAAGGTGGTACGACGCTGGTTGCCCCGATCACCTTAAAAGGCTACTACGGGTATAACTCAAGCTTAACGTGCCAGAATGTTGGCAGCGCGGCCACCAACGTCAATGCCACCTTCGCAGGGGCAGGCAGTACCATCACTAATCAAACGGTGTTAACAAACCTCCAGCCAGGTGCCGCTGGTATCATCTACCAGCCAAGCCAGACTGGGTTGAACGCTGGCTATATCGGGTCGGCAACCCTGACATCACCGCAGCCAATCGTCTGCGTGGTCAACCAGGACGAGAATCTGGCACCGCAGGTCACGCAGGTAGCTGACTTCCTAGCAGCCTACGACGCCATCGTCCATCCATAACGAATGATCGCCGGTTGTTCGGCAGCACAGGGGGTAGGTGGGATGCACCTACCCCCTGTGCTTTTAGTTTTTAATGTGGGAGAGCACATGAGGTTGAGGAACACGCTGTGGGCGACCCTACTGATAGTGTTGGTTGGTTGTAGCAACGCAAGTCCGGTGCCGGTGCAACAGACGGCGGCACCAGGAACCCAGCAGCAGACGGTGGCACCAGGAACCCAACAGCCAGCAGCATCAACTGGAGCCGTTCAACAGACAGCTGTTAGCGGGAAAACAGGTACAATAGCCGGTACCATCGTTGATCTACAAGGAGCCCCGATCATAGGCATTGGTGTCTTCGTCGCCGTCCTGGGTCGTGGTCCGAATGGCAAAGTGACAACCATTAGTTTCTCGGTGAATACCTCAAAACACGGGCTGGCCGACAAGCAAGGACATTTCGAAATCGATCAGGTGGAACCGGGGAGCTATGCGCTGGTGTTGTTTTCGCCGGGCGAGCAAGTGCTGGTGCCGGATGAAACCGGCAAGCAAGGTTCGGCCTTGCAAGTGATTGTCGCGGCGGGGAAAAC
>JBBRHB010000308.1:0-6264 GCA_038223355.1 Chloroflexales bacterium | reverse complement strand
CGGAGCGACGGCTGTCGTCGTAGTCGTTGAAGCTGTCGTTGATGCCGTTGTGATGCCGGCGGCCGCTCCCCCACAGCCGCTCAAAATGACTGCACCGGCGGCCAGCGCACCGCTCTGGCGCATAAATGCACGACGTGATCGGTACAACTCCTCGGGGGTGATATCGGATGAACGTAATTTGCTCACTGCTCGCTATCCTTCGTGGTCTACACCACCATTATTTCGACATACGCTTATTCCCCAATTATAGATTGATACCCGACTGATACGCCTGCTGACTCGCTTGGGCTGGCATATTTATGGAACACGGACTATGATTATCAACAAAGGGCGTTGCCGCATAGACGGCTGGAGGTAAGCCATGCAGCTTGAACATCTAGCGCACCAAGTCGAAGTTGTGCGCGAACACCTAGCCGCACTCCATCAGCACGCGACGGAAGTAACACCGCAGCGTGCGGCTTTGGATCGAGCTTTTGCGGATGCCGCCTCGGCGCTGAACGAGCTCGAAGCCTGTGTGCACCCGGCGCCGCTGCCCGTTCGCTTGACCGAGGATGCAGGGGCGGAACGTGAGCGTGGTCTGTTGAATACGCTCATGGACAGCATTCCTGATGGCATTTATTTCAAGGATATCGCCGGCCATTTCCTTAAGATCAACCAGGGTCAGGTGCGCCACTTGGGCATCGCACGCGAGGCTGAGGCACTGGGCAAAACCGATTTTGACTTCTTCGATCCTGATCACGCTGAGGCATCTAGGTGTGATGAGCAACATATCGTGATGACCGGCGAGCCCCTGCTTGATCGCTTAGAACACTATGTTGACAACGACGGCAAACCGGTCTGGATCTCGACGACCAAGGTGCCGGCCTGGAATGCACATCGGCAGGTGATAGGGATTGTCGGCATTTCGCGCGACACTACGGAGCGTATGGAGACCGCCGTTGCGCTGAGACAAGCCAAGGAGGAACTCGAACTGCGGGTGACGGAAGCGACGGCAGAGCTGCGGAGCACCAATCTGCGCTTACAACATGAACTGGCCGAGCGTTTGCAGATCGAAGAAGCGTTGCGGGCAGCTGAACAGGAACGGGCTCAACTCTTGCTCAGCGAGCAGGCCGCACGGGCTGAGGCCGAGGCAGCACTTGTCTTGCGGGATGAGTTCATCTCCATTGCCGCTCATGAACTCAAGACGCCGGTAACTTCCATGGTCGGCTACACCCAATTGCTCACGAGCCGTATGCAGCGTGGCGAGATGACGAGCGAACGGAGTCAGCGGGCACTTCAGGTGATTGGCGAGCAAGGCATCCGTCTTGCTCAACTCATTACCTCGCTCCTCGATATCTCACGCCTACAGGTCGGCCAATTCAAGCTCGACTGCCGCACGTTCGACGTCTGTGGCTTGGTACGGCGCGTCGTCGCCGAGCTCGTGCCGGTGCTTGAGCAGCACACGCTCGTTGCACAGCTGCCAGACGTGGCTATCATGATCATGGGTGATGACCTACGCCTCGAACAGGTGCTCCAAAACTTACTCCAGAATGCGATCAAGTACAGTCCATACGGCGGACGTATTACGCTAGGCGTTGAGCGCGCGGGTGCGTCGGTGGTTATCGCGGTCAGCGATCAAGGGCTGGGCATTCCCGCTGATGCGGCTGCGCAACTCTTCGAGCGCTTCTACCGCGCGAGCAACATGGACCATTGGCGGATCAGTGGACTGGGGCTGGGCCTCTACATCGTCAAGGAAATTGTGGACCGGCATGGCGGCACCGTCGAGGTCCAAAGCGTGGAGGGGCAGGGCAGTACCTTCACGTTGCGGCTACCTATCACGCCGCCGGTCATGTAATTCATCCAGGCTAGACAGCCCGCGCTACGCGTGGCATACTGCAATCATCAGCAAATCTCTGTGCGTGCTCCATCCCCATGTGTAGCCGTTTGTTGTAGTTCGGTACTCACATTTTGCGTGGAGGCAGCTATGACCGCACATATTATGGTCATTAACCATAGCCCCGACATTCTACAACTGTATCGCGATTTGCTGGAGGATGCTGGCTACCGCGTTAGTACCGCGATCTTTATGGCCCGCTCAAGCGTGGAGATCGGACGCATTCAGCCTGACCTTCTGATTTGCGATTATCCGGCCCGCCGAGAAGCGGAAGCCTGGCAGTTTGTGCAAGCGCTGCACTCCGCGCCTGCCACCGCCGCCGTACCAGTTCTCGTTTCCACCACCAGTGTGACGTTAAAGGACGCGCATGCGGCGTGGTTTAATGCGCATCATATGCCGGTCGTCCACAAACCCTTTAAGGTTGACGAGTTGCTCAGCGTGATCAAGCGACTGCTCCACGCTGCCAGTTTGCCGATGAGTCCCACTGCCTAGTACGCCTCGCTAGGATCAGCATCCTTTGGTACCATGACACTACTGCTACGCTATACCGTAGTGAAAGGAAGCGCTGGTGCGAACATTCGACCAACTGGGCAAGCACAAAGCCGTCCTTGGCATGGTTCATCTGGGGGCCATGCCGGGCACGCCCTTCTATGAAGAAGGCAGTTTTGAAACCACCTTCGAAAAGGCGCTGGCCGATGCCCGCGCACTCGACCAAGGTGGTGCCGATGGCTGTCTGGTACAAACAGTGGATCGGGTTTATAGCGTAAAAGACGAGTCAGATCCGATCAGGGTCGCGGCTGTTGCCATGATCGTCCGCGCGATCGACCAGGCCACGCGGCCTGACTTTCAGATCGGCGTGCAGATCATGCGCAATGCGCTCAAAGCGTCGTTGGCCGTCGCCAAGGTCGGTAACGGCACATTCGTGCGCTGCGGTGCGCTGGTCGGCGCGACCCTCACGGCGCATGGCCTCGTTGAGGCCAATCCACTTGATGTGTTGCAGTACCGCTCGCTGATTCGCGCGACCAACGTTAAACTGATCGCCGAGATCGACTCGATGCACTTTAAGTGGTGGGGCGGCAAGCCGGTGGCGGAGATAGCACTCGCTGCCAAGGGCGTCGGCGCGGAGGCCGTGTCACTAGGCGATCCCGACGAAGAAACCACCCTAGCCATGATCCACGCAGTACGCAAGGCCGCGCCTGGGCTGCCGATTATCCTGGCCGGCTATACCAACCACGAAAATGCCGCGCGCCTGCTGGCCGCCGCCGATGGAGCGTTTGTTGGCAGTTGCCTCGAACCAGGAGGCTGGGCTAGTCGCATCGACGTTGACCGGGTGCGGGCGTATGTCGACATTGTACGCGGCCTGCGGTGAAACGTGAGCGGGCCACCGCCATCCTGCAGACGCTGGCCATTCTGATCGCGCTATCCTTGGTGACGGTGCTGACCAAGCTGGCACTGCACGACGTCGCACCGCTCACGTTCGCCACGCTCTCGATTGCCGTCGGGGGCGTGGCATTGAGCATCTATACCTTCGGCATGCGACGCGAACGAATCCCGTCTGGTCTAGGCCGTCGCGTCTGGATCTACCTCATCGCGATCGGTATCTGTAACTTCGCCATCGGGCGGATTGCCGCCACGCTTGCCCTGCAGCGTATGCCGGCCACCACCAATACGTTCCTGACGAATTTCATCGGCTTCATCACCATGGGCATGAGCATCTTTATTCTCCAAGAAACGCCCACCATCTTCCAGTTCGCGGGCGCGGTGGTCGCCATCGGCGGCCTACGCATCTTCTTCGCCGTCATGCCATCGCATTACGAACTGGTCGGTATCCTGCTGGTCGTGATCAGCATCACGGCGATTGCGTATACCAACAATGCCGCGCGCAAGCTCGCGATCATCACCAACTACGGCTTGAGCAACAATATTATCTCGAGCGTCACCTTGTTGATCGGCGGTAGCATTGCTGTCGTCATTGGGCTGGCGCTCAACTGGCCACCGCACGTTCCCGGCATGGGCAACTGGGCGATTATCGTCTTCGCCGGCGTGGTTATGATCGCTATCGGCCTGACGGTCTGGAACTATGTCCTGCGGACCCTGCGCTCCTATGAGGCGAGTTTACTGGGCGCCTCGGGAGTGGTCTGGACGACCTTACTGGCTGTGCCACTGCTTGGTGAGCATATCAGCGTCAACCAGCTTGCGGGGATGGGGCTCATGATTCTGGGGCTGGCGCTGGTGCAGGTGCGCCGCGGCTAAGCCGGCCCATCTCACTACTATCCGCCGGCAATTCAGCCCCGCGGTAGTAGCTTCCTCACCTCTTAGCTTGCTTAGCTTTAGCCACTTGAGAATTAGGGCGATTTAAGCTAAACTTAATCTTGGCCGTAGTCTCAACTACGGGTGACGCATCCCAACGGCGGTGCATTCAGTTAATGTTTCAAGGAAGCCATCCAGTCTGTCGCTCTCCGTATCGGCTCTTGGGAGCCAGCAAGCAATGAAGGTGCAAGATGGCGCAATTAACTATCGATCTTCGTAATCAAGTCAAGGAGCACGAGCAATGACCGCCCCCCGCATGACCCAGTTGCCGCCGTCCGCTCACTGGGATGGGCCGGCGCCGGAACAGCAGTTTTATCAACATTACACCAGCGAGCAAGACAAGCAGCAGACCAACGTGCACTATGAACAGCCGCCGGAGTTCTTTACGACCATCACCGGTGGACGCTGGAATGTGTACTCCTGTAACTTGTGGGATACGGCAACGAGCGATACTGCCGCTCAGGAAGCCAAGCTGGATATGTTCGCGCAGATGCTGGGGCTGCAAGCCGGCCAGCGGATTCTTGATGTCGGCTGCGGCTGGGCCGGACCCCTGGTGTATCTGAGCAAGACCTATGGTGTCGAGGGCGTTGGCCTCACTCTTTCACCGACCCAGAAGCGCTTCGCCGAGCAGCGTATCGCCAACGAAGCGGCGAACGTTAAGGTGATCGAGTGTCACTGGCGCGATTATGAGGACGACCGGCCTTTCGACGCGATCTTCACCGATGAGGTGATCGTCCACTTTAGTGATCTTGGTGGCTTCTTCGCCAAAGCGCATACGTTGCTCAAGCCGGGTGGCAAGCTCTTGAACAAGGAGTTACACTTCAGCAGTAGCCACCACACCCAGCTTACCCGCGGGGATGTCTTCCTCAACGAGATCTACGGGTTGACCGGCAACTACCGGCTCTTGTGGGACGAGCTAAAACTCCTGGACGACAATCGCTTCGAGCTTAACGAGGTCAGAACACTGCCGGGCTGGCAGTACCAGAAGCAGGCTGATCGCTGGCAGGCCAACATGTTTGCCCATAAAGATCGCCTGGAGATGCTCGTGGGGAAGGAGCACTACCGTAACTTCCGCATCTATCTTAAGCTCGTCGGCAAAATCTTCGCCGGCCATGAGATGACGATCGATGTCGTCATCTCGACCAAGCTCTAGCCCAACGAGCAGGGGCATGTGCAAGCGGTGCTGAAGAAACTTCAGTACCGCTCGCACATCTGCAGATCACGGCGTAGGGCTAGCGACGGTCAAGGGCAGATACGCCCGGTACTGTGTTGGTGCCGCTGTCACTGTGAGACGTGTACTGCCACTGATCGTGCCGGCGCTTGCGGTGATCGTGGTCGTACCCGGCGCCAGAGCCGTCGCTAGACCCTTGCTACCATCAGTATTCGAGATCGACGCGATCGTGCCATCAGTGGTGGTCCACGTAGCATTGTTCGTCACATCCTGTGTGCTCCCATCCGTGAACGTACCGGTGGCCACAAACTGCTCCGTCGTGCCCGTTGGGATGCTTGGCAAAGCAGGCGTGACGGTAATGCTCTTCAGCGTCGGACCGATAATGACTTCTTGCACAGGGCCCGACGTACTCCCGCCGAAGGTCGTGTCGCCGTTGTACTGTGCCGTAAGCATATGCGTGCCGCCGAGCAGCGCCGTCGTCTGAACACTCCCATGTCCGTGTGTTAGGGTAATCGTTGCAACCAGCGTGCTGCCGTCATACACCGTCACGGTGCCGGATGGCGTCCCCTGCGCGGGTGGCACAGGGCTCACCTGCACCGCGAAGGTAACTGCTTGGCCGGCGTTCGCCGGATTGGGTGTGACCTGCAGCGTGGTGCTGGTTTGCAGATAGGTAATGACTTCTTGAACGGCGCTCGATGTACTGCCTCCGAAGGTTGTATCGCCGTTGTACTGCGCCGTGAGCGTATGGGTGCCTGCTGTCAGTGCCGCTGTTTGGGCACTCCCTTGGCCATTCGCTAGGAGAAAGGTTGCAACCGTCGTGCTGCCATCATACACCGTCACGCTACCGGTCGGCGTCCCCTGCGTGGGAGGAACGGGACTCACCTGCACGGCCAAGGTAACCGCTTGGCCT
>JBBRHB010000307.1:0-6279 GCA_038223355.1 Chloroflexales bacterium | reverse complement strand
CGTGTCCCGCACGTTTACACATTCGACCTATGTTCTCAAGGTGGACGCACATGAGCAAGCAGCTGGGGTTCGGATTTGTCGGAGCAGGCGAGATCGCGGTGGCCTCTGCCAAAGCGGTGAGTGGAGCTGCCAACGCCATCCTTGCGCGGGTCTTTGACACCCGTGCGGACTTGGCTGAGGATCTCGCTGCCATCTCTGGGAGTCGCACGGCGGCCTCCATCGAGGAAATACTGGCCGATCCGGCCGTCGACGCCGTCTATATTTGCGTACCGCACTTCCTCCATCGTGACATTGCGTTACAGGCTGCCGCTGCGGGCAGGCATGTCTTGATCGAGAAGCCAATGGGAGTGACGCCTGCCGATGCACAGTCAATAGTGGATGCCTGCCGGCACAGCCACGTTGCCTGTGGGGTGCCCTTCATCGCGCGCTACACACCGGCATACCATGAAGCCTATCGACTTGTACAATCAGGGACAATTGGCGATATACTGGGCTTTCGCCTGACCTATCGCGATGACAAACCACGTTCCTACTGGTCCGGCGGCTACTCCGGTCGCTCGACGAGTAACTGGCGCCGGACTCGGGAAGGGGCCGGCGGGGGTGTCATGATCATGAATACGATCCACGATCTTGATGCCATGCTTTGGATTACCGGTCTACAGGTCGAGCAGGTCCAAGGTGTGGTGGCCACACTGAACAGTCCAGGTGAGGTCGAGGATGTTGCGCTGGCGGTCTTCAGTTGTACGGGCGGCGCGCTGGGCAGCCTCGAGGCCCACTCAGCTATAGCAGGTGGCGAGGGACCAGGACCATGCTGGATCAACCGTATCTACGGCAAGGAGGGGCAGATTCTGCTACCGTCGCCATGGGGCATCGATCCGCTTGCCCTTTTCACACGCGCGTCCGGACAATGGCAGGAGATTGCTCCGGCAGCTGTAGCTGATGCACGCCAGCTCGCATTCGACGACTTCGCGCTGGCCGTGCTGATGGGTTCGCCTGTCCCGATTCCTGGGGAAGCCGGCGTGATAGCCAGCAGTGTGATCCATGCAGTATACGACGCGGCTCAACGGGGCGAGCGGACAACGGTTCAGTTGCCCGTAGCCGCATCAGCGAGTGCAATGTAGCACGTGTAGCGCATCCCCCACTGAGAGAAAGGACGTAGATGGCTGCCAGCATTGAACCCATTGCGACGCGACAGGTCGGTGACTTGCGGGTGCAGATCTGGGACTCGAATATGGATCTGAGCACCCATGCTGCTGGGGATCTCGCAAGGATCATTGTAGACAGCATCGCGGTACGCGGTTATGCATCCATCGTCATCGCCACCGGCAACTCACAGCTCATATTCATGGATGCGCTCCGCCGACGCGATGACATCGTGTGGGACAGGGTCTATGTCTTCCATATGGATGAGTATCTGAGCCTGCCCGAGGAGCATCCCGCCAGCTTCCGGCACTACATTCATCGGCATCTGACCGATGTGGTACAGCCCCACACCTTCTTCGGGATTATGGCTGATGCGTTGGACGTGGATGCCGAGCTACAGCGCTACACGCACTTGCTCGCCGAGTATCCGCTTGATGCAACAATTATGGGTATCGGTGAGAATGGCCACTTGGCCTTCAATGATCCGCCGGCGGATTTTTACACGGATAAGAGGATCCAACGAGTCGATTTGGACGAAGCCTGTCGCAGGCAGCAATTCGGGGAGGGACATTTCCCGACCTTGGATGCTGTACCGCGGCGTGCCCTGTCGCTAACGGTCCCGGCGCTCCTCTCTGCCCGTGAAGTGTTGGTTGTCGTGCCCGAGCAACGTAAGGCTGCCGCGGTTAAAGCAGCCTTGGAAGGGCCAATTAGCCCCAATTGTCCTGCCTCAATCTTGCAACGCCAGCCGCATGCGCGCCTGTATCTCGACCGAGAGTCATCGTCGTTACTGGGATAGAAGCTCGGCAGACGAGCAGACGGCAGCCAGACGCTGCTAGAGAGGATTTGTGAGACCATGCAGATTGGCATCGGACTGATTGGATCAGGCTGGATCGCCGGTATTCATACACGTGGGTATCGGCACACAGCACACCTTGGGGCACGCGTGGTCGCCGTCGCCTCACGTCAATACGAGAAAGCTGAAGCCTTTGCCCAACAGTACAATATTCCGCAGGTGTATGCTGATGCCATGGGCGTGATCACAGATCCGAACGTGCAGGTCGTCGATCTGGCTGTACCAAATGTGCTGCACCACGAACTGGCGATTGCGGCGGCGGAAGCCGGAAAGCATGTGATCTGTGAGAAGCCGCTGACCGGTGCCTTTGGTGATGGTGGCCGGCCGCGCGTGGAAATGCTCGCAGAGGCGTTGCAGAATGCCGATGCCATGCTCGCGGCGGCACGCGCCCATGGCGTGATGATCATGTATGCCGAGAACCTGATCTACGCTCCAGCCATGCAAAAGGTCGAACGGCTAATCACCGCGAGCGACGGTGTCCTGCTGGATATCCGCGGCGAGGAAAGCCATAGCGGTTCGCATGCTGCCTATGCTCGCTCGTGGCGTGAAAGTGGCGGTGGTAGTCTGTTACGGCTTGGAACGCATCCAATCGGTGTTGCGCTCTACCTCAAGCGGCGCGAAGGACTGGCGCGCGATGGCATGCCAATCTTACCCGTATCAGTCACAGCGGAGGTGGCTTCGCTGACCAAAATCCCAGCGTTTCAGGCGCAGACAAGTTCTTGGCTAGTGCGAGATTGGCAGGACGTCGAGGACTGGGCTTCGGTTATCGTTACCTTCAGCGATGGTTCGCGGGGTAGCTTCATTGCCACCGATATTATGCTCGGCGGCATGCGCGATCGGATGGAGTTTTCCCTCTCGAATGCTCGCCTTATCTGCGACATGAACCACACGGGCCCACTTCGCGCGTACGCGCCTTCAGGGGAGGTTTTCGCCGACGAGTACCTCGTGGAGAAACTTGAGACAAAGGCTGGCTGGTCGTTTCCGAGTGCCGACGAGGAGTGGACACTTGGATATCCTCAGGAGTTAACGGATTTTGTCAGCGCGGTCGCTGAAAATCACGCGCCGCGCTCGTCCGCCGAGTTGGGCCGCGATGTCGTTAACGTCGTCTATAGCGCCTACCTGAGTTCGGCCGAAGGGCGCCGCGTAGCGCTGCACCGATACGAGAAGCAGTAGTCGAGGAGTTCCTCGTTGGTTGCCAAGTCCACCGCCTATGATCGTTCCCAGCGTGGGTCCGAGCCGACGCCGCACCTGCGGCGCACACAACAAATTCCACATCAAAGCATACACTGCGACTTTATCCGCTCCGCTTAGTGTAGCACCTTACTTTGACCCAACGACATCCCGGCGGTGTTACAGTTCACGTATTTCACTGTACCTGGCAATGGAGGCAGCTTCATTGAAAGTGGGCAGCAGCGAGAAATAGACGTGCCGGTAGAGCTGATACAGCGCGGTGTAGGCCGTCTGTGCCGTCGGTCGTGGCTCGTACTGATCGCGGATACGTACAACATGATCGCAGGCCTCCGCAAGTGTGGTGTATGCACCCCCAACCAGTGGCAGCAGTGCTGCACCCAATGCAGTTGTTTCTGTGGTGTGCGGCACCGTGACGAGTAGCCCTGTCACGTCCGCTTTGATCTGATTCCATAACTGGCTCCGGGCGCCACCACCCACGACGCGTAGCTCGTCGAGTTGCAGACCGAGTGCGCGCATCCGGTCGGTGATATCACGCAGCGCATAGGCCGAGCCTTCGAGAATAGCGCGCGTGAAATGGTCGCGGGTATGGGCAAGTGTAAAGCCGAAGAATACACCACGCGCCGCCTCGTTCCACGTGGGTGCCATTGCTCCCATCAGGCAGGGCAGAAAGATCATCCCTTCCGCACCGGGGACGATCCGCGCGGCCTGATCATCCATCATCGCATAAGTACTTCCGCCCAGAAAGGTATCGCGATACCAGCGCAGATTACCCCCCGATACAAAGCCGGGATTCTCCAGCAGCCAGAGACCAGGATCAGCGTGGCAGTGTGTCTCAATCAGGCCCGATGGATCGACGATGGGCTGCTGACTGACCGCACAGACTGGCTCCGCCGTGCCGGCGATGTCGCCGGCGAGGCCAGGCCGAATCACACCGGCACCGAGACAGGCCGCATGCTCGTCGCCGCATCCGACGACGACAAGTGTTTCGGGACGTAAGCCCAGCATCTGGGCAACGGCTGGGCGTAGCGTCCCGAGCGGCGTCGAGGCTGCGACGATTGGGGCCAATCGCTCCACCTCGATTCCAAACAGCTTGCACATCTCCGGCGACCATGAGCGCGAACGCACGTCCATGAGCAGTGTTGAGGAGGCATTCGAGTAATCGACGGCGACCTCACCAGTCAAATAGTAGGCCAGGTAGCTGCCAGGTAGTAAGAACAAGGCCGCTCGCTCATAGATATCCGGTTGGTTCTGGGCGATCCAGCGAATTTTCGGGGCAACATGGCTGGCGTCCAGGTTGAGGCCGGTGATCTGCAAGGCATGGATATCGTGCATGACCTCCCGTGCAACAGCGCATTGCTTGCTGGCTCGGCGGTCCATCCAGATGATCGCCGGACGTAACGGCCGCCCCCTGGCATCGATCGGAACCACGCCGTCGACCTGGGTTGCAAGCCCGAGCCCGCGCACCTGCGTCGACTTAACACCGGCCGTGACCAACAGGCGACCGATCGCGATGGCCAGCGCATCCGTCCAGCGTGACGGCGGTTGCTCAGCCCACAGCGGATGAGGGCAGTCGATCGCGTAGCTGGCAGATGCTTCACCTGCCAGCGTGCCGTCCAATGAGAGGAGTGCTACTTTTGTGCCCTGTGAGCCCACATCGCAGCCGATCACGTACTCCATCACAGGCTCAGCGTTCTTCGTTTCCATTGAGCGTGTCGGCCAGCTCCTCCAGGGCCTGTGTGGCCGGCCAGCCATTACGGAAGATACGGCTGAGCGCATGCGTGATCGCTTCGGGCCGCTTGTGCTGGAAAATATTGCGCCCTACCGAGCAGCCAATCGCTGTGATGGCTACTTCCGTCATCCAACGTATTTTTGGTGCGGATAAGCGAAGTAGCCCCGACAACGGCTGCACGAACGCGAACGACGTAAAAACATGCGGCCTTGACGACGGATGAGACTGGGAGCCGGGGCAGGCTAGAGATCGAGAGTACCTAGGTAGAGCGTGGCCAGGCGTTCCCGATCGGTGACATCGATCTCCCAGAGTTCCATAAGCTGATAGACCATAGTCCCGAGTTCACTCAGGTTGAGCCAGTTCGGGTATATAAAGCTGGTTGGGCCTTCTGCGATGCCCATATTAATAGGGAGCAGTCCGTGTTGTGCCAGGTCGTAGATCTCATTCATGAGTGCCTGCGTCCTCATGCCTATATTATCCCTGTGCCGGCTACTTGGCGCATTCAACGCAATTTGTAGGCGGATGCAACCCAGAGCGGACACAATCATAAAGCACTTGCTGTGCCGGCTACTTTCGTCATACAACCTATATTTTGCGCGGATGCGCCAAGTAGCCGGCACAGGCTGGTCGGATGCTGAAGTATGTACGGGAGATGGAAACGTATATACGCCACAACGCAGGATCGATCGTCAACTACGGCGAGCGGTACGGCAATGGTGAACGGATCAGCACGGGGTTCGTCGAGTCCACGATCAATCAGGTGGTCAGCAAACGGATGGTCAAGAAGCAGCAAATGCAATGGACACCCGAGGAGGCACATCTTCTGCTGCAAGTGCGCACCCAGGTTCTCAATGACGAGTGGAACAACACATTCCGCACATGGTATCCCGGCTTCCGTTCAGTACCAGCACCAGTCGTGGGATCAGTGGTAACGGTTTGATCCCCCCGACTTTTTGCTGCTCTCCACTTACCTCATCCAGACAAATTTTAGCCACTTTCCATGATTGGTTTGACGTACTATCATTTGGTAGAAAGTTGGTGATTTTACCAGTCGCACGCTTGAAGCATATACTGATTTCAGCGACGGATAGGATAAGGAGCGTCAACAGGGTAAATTGTGAGTTGGCTACGTCGCCCAAACTTGGAACACCATGTCTCTAAGTTTACTTGGGATGCATCGCATATTGGTACGGGAGGGAGATGCGAATGAGTTACCTTACTCGTACGTACGTCAGTGCTAGGTCCTCCTCCCAGGCTCCTCCCTCTCGTGTCATTTCACCCTTTCCAACCATATTGGTGCAGTTGTCTTCGATGGCAATGGAGAATCGCTGAGATTAACTGGGCTCGTCGCGCCACCACGTGA
>JBBRHB010000306.1:0-6286 GCA_038223355.1 Chloroflexales bacterium | reverse complement strand
GTGGCTCGCTGTGCGGAACTTGCCGATCGCCTTCTGGAAGATGGAATCTCGGTCGTCCTGGTCGGCGGCCCGGAAGAGTCTGAGTAGCGTCGGACATTCCTTTCCTTGCTGCACCGGCCCCAAGCGATCCATGATTGGGGTGGCCGTACCGCCTTTGCTGAGCTTGGTGCGCTCTTGCGCCAATGTGATCTGTTTCTGGGCAATGATAGTGGCGTCCTTCATCTAGCGGCGGCGGTGGGTACTCCTGTCGTTGCGCCATATGGTCCGACCGATCCTCATGCCTGGGGACCTTGGAGCGGTCAGCCTTGGATAACAATGGCTACCCATCCCAACGGGGTCACCGTGCTTCGGTCCGGCCCGCATACCACCCTGCGCGCCGCAATCGCCTGCAGTCCATGTATTTATCGCGGTTATACACTAGGGACACCTGCGGGTTGCCCGGATCGAACGTGTCTAGAGCGCATCACCGTAGCCCAGATGCATGAGGTCGTGCACGCACGTCTAGCGCAAATGGCAGGGCAGCATGCGCTTAGATGATCTCGTTAATACGACGCTTGGTCGCTATCAGCTCGAGGCCTGATCGGTCAGGGCGGCATGGCTGCTGTCTACCGTGCCTTTGATCCGGCCTTGCAGCGCCATGTTGCGCTCAAAGTGTTGTACCCCCAGTATCTTAACGATACAGATATGGTCGCGCGCTTCCGGGCGAAGCTATAACGGCTGCGCGTCTCGATCATCCACATATTGCGCCGATCTATGACGTTGGTGAAGCTGGTGGTCTCGTCTATCTGGCTCTCAAGCTGCTGCCCGGTCCTTCGCTGGCCGATTTGCTGCAGCGCCGAGGACGCTTACCGGCTGCTGAGGTTGTCCAACGGGCCGCCGATATTGCCGCTGCGCTCGATGAGGCCCACCATCGCACTCCCAACGATTGCGCTACCGTCAACCCCCGTACCGCCAACCCAGCTACAACCAACGCCGACAGCTGTACTCACTGGCCTGTAAACCGCTCGTAAATGGCGGTTTTGGGCAGCTCTGGAACGGCACCGCGCAGGTCCGTAGTGCTCTCGGCTGCCCGCTGGCTGGAGGGATTACTACGGCGGCGGCTGAGCAACTCTTTACGGGCGGTCTAATATACTGGCTGGCCGCGACCCAACGGATCTATGTCATGATGCCTCTCGGCGCAGGCAGTTGGAGCGTCTACCTCAATTCTTATATCGATGGCGAACAACTTGCACCCCGTACGTTACCAGCCGGCTGTATCGCGCGAATCCGCGGCTTCGGCAAACTGTGGCGCAATGAGATTGCGGTCAGCGATGTGCTCGGCTGTGGCACGACGCCGGAAGTTGTCCTCTCAGGCCCGACTCCTGGCGTATATCAACGCTTTCAAGGCGGGACGCTGCTCTATAGCTGGGCCGTCAATGGTCATGGACGCCAAATCCATGTGTTCTTCCGCGACGGCAGCTATGCGACCTACCCCGACTCGCAGTAACCCTGGTCAGTTCATCCGCGGATCGATCGCTATGCTTGGTATATATTGTGCTATGTGCTCATACTGCACAACCTGCCCCATATGCTATGCAGCAGATGGAGGCTGATAGCATTGGAGCAACTGTGGCAGCCTTAGGTAGCATCGCATCCGTTTGGAACACCATTCGCGAGTTGAATGTCGGCGAGATCCGCCAGCAGGCCGAACTTCCCTGGACGCTCGCATTAATCGGCGAAACCGGCCCTCGCAACACGATTGCTGAAGTCCTTCGTGGCACGCCAGGCCGTTTTCAGGCTGCAAGCCGGGATGCCTTGCTTAGCTGGGATTTGCTCTTACCACGTGAGCGGCAGAATGACCTCGTCAGCGCTGGTGCGGTGCTTCTGGTCCTCGATGGCACCCGGCCATTGCCTCCTGAAGTCGTCAACACAGCTGATAAGCTG
This sequence comes from Chloroflexales bacterium, assembly GCA_038223355.1. Classification (GTDB taxonomy): domain Bacteria; phylum Chloroflexota; class Chloroflexia; order Chloroflexales; family Kallotenuaceae; genus JACDGP01. Next base: position 4,363 of record JBBRHB010000306.1, on the reverse strand, counting down.
GTTATGGTCAGGCAGCCACGCCTTGTGGTGGTCATCGGACGAGAACGCCTGCCACAAACGGTTGACGGGCGCGAGGCTGACCTCGGCGGGGCCAAGGTCGTGTTCCTACCCCAGCTAACGCCTCAGGCGATCCGTGATCAGCTAATACCGGCACTGGTCGAACTACTGCCCGAGGCCGAACGTCTCGCTGCTGGTCGGCGCTTGCCCGGCTTACGCGATGCTGTCGCCCAGGCCCTCATCGGGGAAACATCCTTCTCAAACGCAACGTATGCCTTGACCTCCAGTTTGCCCGAACTGATCCCACTCCTGAACTTGCCGCTGAATGCCGCCGACATGCTTGTGCTGACCAAGAATCAGGCTCTCCTAACCTACAAGCTTGGGTTGGCCTACGGTGCCCCCCCCGATTTTCAAGCCCAAATGCGCGAGATCATGCCGGTGATCGGCAGTGGTTTTGTCTGGCGCCAGCTCGCTCGTGAACTCGTTGGCCTGATTCCTGGCTTCGGCATGTTGCCCAAAGTGGCCGTTGCCTACGCTGGAACCTATGCGGTTGGTCATTCTGCCGCCCTCTGGTACGGCAAGGGCGAAGTTCTTTCGCGTGGCGGTCTCCGCCAGCTCTACCAGCAAGCCTTGGCACTCGGCAAGCAGCGTGCGAGAGAACTGATTGACCGCCGCAAACACGATCCGCAAACTGGGCCCACGGTTCGACTTGAGCAGACAACGCCGCCCCAACCTGGGGTAACGGGTCGCCTACGCCGTTTGTTAGGCGGAAAACCCAAGCCTCCAACCTTACCCCCACCCTCTGCTAGCTAGCGCTCAAACTTACGATCCGCCAGTGTCAGATCACAGACGGATCAAATACCGGCGGATTTGCCGCATCTGCTTCCATGTTATAACGTAAGCGCACACATCACTCGTGCAGGAGTGCGCATGGAATCGTTCATAATCGAGGGCGGTCACCGCCTAAGCGGTACGATCACCCCCGTGGGTAATAAAAACGCCGCCTTGCCGCTTCTCGCAGCCAGCTTGCTGACCGATGAGCCGCTGTATCTCCGCAATGTCCCCAATATCGGTGACGTCCGGACCAAGATCGAACTACTAACACGCATGGGCGTTGTCGTCGAAGCCGACGGCGAGCACGGCCTTATGATCCAAACGCGCGGTGTCGGCTCAAGCGAGCCCGATTGGGACCTGAGCCGGCGCATCCGTACCGCGCCCCTCTTGGCCGGTCCGCTACTGGCGCGTCGTGGCTTTGTAACAATCGGTCGGCCCGGCGGCGACCGGATTGGCCGTCGCCGACTCGATACGCATTGGCTAGCTTTACAAGCTCTCGGCGCGCGTATAGAGATCGGCACCGACCGCTTTACGATCCGTGCTGACCGGCTGCGTGGCTCTGCGCTCTTCCTGGACGAGATGAGCGTGACTGGAACCGAGCAAGCGATCCTCGCCGCCGTGCTGGCCGAGGGGACCACCACCATCTCGAACGCTGCGTCGGAGCCGCATGTCCAAGATGTATGTCGTTGCCTAAACGCCATGGGTGCCCGCATTAGCGGCATTGGTACGAATGGCCTCGTTATCGAGGGCGTGAATCGGCTCCATGGGGCAACCTACACGCTTGGCCCGGACTACATGGAAGTTGGTTCTTTAATTGGCCTGGCTGCCGCCACTGGCTCAAGCCTGCGAATTGCCCATGCTCGTCCCGAGGAGCATCGCATGACCCGCATCGTCTTCGGTCGGCTGGGCGTGCGCTGGGAAGACGACGGTGAAGACATCGTAGTTCCGGCCGAACAGGAAATGCATGTCCAAACCGATCTAGACGGCTCAATTCCCAAAATCGATGATATGCCCTGGCCTGGCTTCCCCCCCGATCTTATCAGTATCGCGCTGGTCGTCGCTACGCAAGCGCATGGTACCGTTGTCATTCATCAAAAAATGTTCGAGCGCCGGCTAGTATTTGTTGACCGGTTGATCGAGATGGGTGCCGGCATTGTGCTTTGCGATCCACATCGGGCCGTGGTTATTGGCCCCGCCCGTCTACACGGTGAGCAGTTGGTATCACCCGATATTCGTGCTGGCATGGCGCTGATCATCGCTGCGCTGGCGGCGGATGGAACCAGCGTTATTCAAAATATCAGCCAGATTGACCGCGGTTATGAGCGGATCGAGGTGCGTTTACAGTCCTTGGGCGCGCAAATCGAACGTCAGAACACATAGTGGTCCTGTGCTGGCTGCAGCATCAGTTGCACTTGCCCCAGCGCTCCGCTATAATTCTTATGTTGGATGGTCCTCGCCCTGTGGAGTTTGGTACACCTGACCTTTGCCCTTGTGGCTTAGTGTGTAATGGTGCCGGGGTGATTGAGTAAGGAGTCAGAAGACTTTGGTAATGGATGAAGGGTTGCGACGCCAGATCCTGGTCGCTGATGATGAGCCGGATATCCGGAGTTTACTCCGGGACCTGCTCGAAGGCGAAGGATACCAGGTCACCGAAGCCAAAAGTGGCACCGAAGTGCTCACAATGCTCGCCAAAGGCAGCGAATTTGCGCTGGTGATAATGGATGTCCGCATGCCAGGTATTGATGGCCTCGAAGTCCTGGAGCGGATGCGAAAAAATAATGATCATACGCCCGTGTTGATGGTCACGGCGCATGCGACCGCTTCAGTTGGCATTCGTGCCACCCAGATGGGTGCCTACGACTACCTGACCAAGCCCTTTGCCGTTGAGGATGTCTTGTTGACCCTTGAACGGCTCTTTGAGTATCAGGATCTCATCAAAATTGTCAGTGATATTGAGACCAAGCCGATCGACTCACGGGATCGCATTGTCGGTCAAGGACCGGCCATGCAGCACATCTATAAAACTGTCGGCCGGGTCGCCGGCAGCGATGCAACGGTCTTAGTGACCGGCGAAACTGGTACCGGTAAAGAACTTGTCTCGAACATTATCCATGCTAACTCTGCCCGCAAGACTGGCCCGCTGATCAAGGTTAACTGTGCTGCTTTACCCGACACGCTGCTGGAAAGCGAACTTTTTGGCCACGAAAAAGGCGCGTTTACCTCTGCTATTGCTCAACGCAAGGGCCGCTTCGAGTTGGCAAATGGTGGCACCATCTTTTTGGATGAGGTTGGCGAGCTGTCGTTAACTGCCCAACGTAAGCTGTTGCGTGTGCTCCAGGAAGGCGAATTCGAGCGTGTGGGCGGTACCCAGACGGTCAAGGTCAATGTGCGAGTCATTACTGCGACCAACCGCGACCTCGAAGAGGAAATGCACAAAAGCAATTTTCGCGAGGATCTATTTTATCGGCTGAATGTTATCAATATCCATGTGCCACCGCTCCGTGATCGCAAGGAAGATATTCCGCTGCTCATCGAGCATTTCCTTGATAAATATCGCTATAGCCCCACTGCTCCGCCTACCCGCATCTCGGCTGAAGCGATGGATAAGCTCCAGAAATACGATTGGCCGGGCAATGTGCGTCAGCTCGAAAACGAAATCGAGCGGGCTGTAATCCTGTCCCAAGGAAATATTATTACTAGCCAGTTGCTCTCCCTAGAGCCCGGGCGCGGCTCAACCCATATCAACATTGCCGAACAGGTGCGTAAGTCGATTCCGCTAACGCAGGTAATGCACGACACCGAATTTTTGGTCTTGACCGAGGCCCTGCGTCAGTGCAATGGCGACCGTAAGCAAGCTGCCCAGCGGCTCGGACTGACCGCGGCTCTGCTCCAAGCTAAGTTGAAAGAGTTTGAACTAGCCTAGGAGCTCGGCCCGCTCCCCGCAGCCGTCCTGCTGTCCAGACCAGCAGCGGTGGCACAAAAATGATCAGGCAAAAAAGTGCTTGGGCTTTCACATTCTGTGCCCCCCAACTCGCGCCGAACCGTTTACTAAGCTCTGGTTGAACAAAATACTGTAACAAATAGCTGCTCTGGCCGCCTAGCGACCATGCCGTCAGCCAACTCCACGTACGGCGATCAGGACGGAGTGCGAGCAGCCCAATCAACCAAAGTACATACCAGGGCTCGAACCATTGACTACCGAATGTTAGATACCACAACAGTAATCCGAAGGATGCGCGCCAGATGCCGCGTCCGTTCCTCCAGATTTGCCAAAGCTGCCACAGTAATCCCAGTCCCAGTAGTCCACTCCCCACACGGCTCACCCCTGATACTATGTCATTGACTTCAGCGGGATGGGGTAAGCGTAACGTCTCAAGCAGCGCACTGATCCATTTCAAGGGGGCCGCTTGGCGCAGCCAGTAGCTGACAACGGCGAGTGGCGCCGTTGTCACAAAGTTTTCGCGCACCGTAATATTCTGCAACGTGCGCGTGCCTGCCCAGTAGGGGCGATAGGCCGCAACTGTCAAGCCGG
>JBBRHB010000305.1:0-6289 GCA_038223355.1 Chloroflexales bacterium | reverse complement strand
CGCGCTCTTTGGCTTGCCATTAACGGGCGTCAAGTCGGAGACGAATCCGAATGGCGATACGGTCCTCACACAATGGTTCGAACGCGCGCGCTTCGAGTGGCATCCTAATAACGCCGATCCCTATAAGGTGGAGTTAGGCCTGCTGGGGAAGGAACTGCTACCCAGTGGGCAGCCGTCCGGTGGACAGCCGTCAATGACCACCGGCTCGTATACGCTCCAACACGGCAATTACCAGCGGACCTACTATTTACATGTGCCACCATCATTACCCGTGGGTCAGCCGGTGCCGCTCGTACTCGTGTTCCACGGTGCCGGTGGTAATGGTAAGTCGACGGAAGGCTTAACCAACTTTAGCGCGATGGCCGACCAGCAAGGCTTTGTCGTTGCCTATCCGGATGGTGTTGGCCATCAATGGCGGGCAGAGCCGGACACGACGCCGGAAGATGTAGCGATCGATGATGTAGGCTTTACCTCGGCGCTCATCGACCAACTCTCACAAGCATTTCAGATCGATACTAACCGGATCTTCACCAGCGGCATATCGAATGGTGCGGGCTTCTCGTATCGCTTAGCCTGCGAGTTGTCGAGCAGGATTAGCGCGATTGGTCCGGTTGCCGGGGCGATCGGAGCCTCTGAAGCGGCCCAGTGCCATCCTGGCCAGCCTGTTGCAGTTATCGACTTTCATGGGACGGCCGATCCGATCATTAATTACAATGGTGGTGTCCCTTCGCTTGGGAAGAGTGGCGCAACGCTGCTGTCGACACCCGACACGGTCGCACTTTGGCGCCAGATCGACGGCTGTCCTGCTACCCTCCAGAATCAGGCCGAACCACATCTTAACCCAGCCGATACGACGAGCGTGGATGAGCAGAGCACAGGTACCTGCAACGGGGGAACTGCTGTGAATGCCTATGCCATTATCGGCGGCGGCCATACGTGGCCCGGCGGGCCCCAGTATTTGCCGGTTCGCGTGATCGGCAAGACCACTCAAGATGTCAACGCCACCAATCTGATTTGGAGCTTCTTCGCGAGTCACCATCGCTAGATAGTGACGCCGAACGATTATGGCGGCTGGGGCGCCTAAGAGCGTTTCAGGAAACCGATCTACGGCCCGGCGATACATACTCTAAGGTGTGCATCGCCGGGTTTTCGTGTGCTGGCGATCTGTCGTTCATGGCCTGACGCGTGCTCGTTGCGGCACCAGAGGAGCATTAAGCCTACCCAAACGTTCAGGCCGAGGACCACCCGATCCGGCGATCCATACTTGCTGGGTTTCGACTACCCTGCTCATAACGAGGCAGCAGCCATCGGTATGATGCCGATCGTGGCTGAGTACGCCTCTGGAGGGGACATGGCGAACATACTACAAGCACCAGATGCTACACGAGAGTTTGCTGATCTGGCGACGGCCAGTCAGCGGAACGTGGTATTGGTCAAGAGTGGGCAGCGTGGGATGGGGTCGGGTGTCGTTTGGCGCAGGGATGGTTTGATTCTGACGAATCACCACGTCGTCGCCGGCCATGCACAAGCACAGGTAGTGTTGCATGATGATCGTGAATTGGCGGCGACTGTCCTGGCAACCGATCCCATACTTGATTTGGGGGTATTGCAGGTAGATGCGACCGATCTATCGGCAGCAGCCATCCGGACCACGCCAGCCCTTCGTGTGGGCGAACTTGTGATGGCGATTGGCAATCCATGGGGACAACGCGGCGTAGTTACATTAGGCATCGCAAGTGGGGTCGGTGAAGTTCAGGTCCCATGGCGACCGCAACCGGCTGCCTACGTTCGATCTGATGTGCAACTCGCACCCGGCAACTCGGGCGGTCCGATGGTTGACATGCAAGGGCGAGTCGTCGGCATCAACGCCATGATCATGGGTGGTGATCTGAGTGTTGCCATTCCGAGCTCGGTCGTCACCCAATTTCTCCAGGTGGTCGAAGGGCGCCCTTTGCTTGGCGTTGGCGTACGGCCTATTCCGCTCCCGGTGCCCTTTGCCGCTCAGGCAGGCCAAGCCCAGGCGCTCGAGGTGCTGGACGTAGTGCCGGGTGGCTCGGCGGCCAGAGCGGGCTGTCAGGTTGGCGATCTGTTGCTGACCCTTGACGATGCCCGGCTAACCGATGCTGGTACGCTACGCGCTGCCTTAGGTCAATATACTATTGGGAAACAGGTCCGCCTACGCAGGATGCGCGGTGGGCGATCCAGCACCGTGTTGGTGGAGCTTGCGGGCCTGGGCGCCCGGCCAGCCTGAGCAAAACGCACTAGCCAGCTTCCTGTCGCAGCCAGCGGTTCAATGGTGGTTTGAATCACTGGCTGCCTCTTTTGTCCCTTTAAGTATTGACAGTACATGGTACACTGAAGAAGGAGAGTGAGGTTTAGACCTCATCTTTTGCTGTTGTTAAGCCACGCGGCAGCACGCCAAGCGATTCACAAGCCACGGATGTTCTGTGCTGGGAAAGCCTTCCTGATTCATTTCACTAGGAGTGACACAATGCGCCAGTTCCTTCGGTTCGTGCTGCTCATCACACTGATAGGTGTGGGCAGCGTGGCATCGGTGCCAGCTCATGCCCAAACAACGCTGCCGGTCAACCAATTGACGCTACCTACACCGGGCGTATGCACGAATGGCACCTTGCCGCATGGCGCGCTTTCTCTGATCTGTATCCCTAGCAAAGGCTGGAATGGGGATTTGGTGGTCTTTGCACATGGCTATGTTGCCTATAACCAACCGCTCGATTTCTACAATCTGACTGTGAACGGAATTTACATACCAACGCTCGCACAACAGCTTGGCTTTGCGTTCGCCACAACGAGCTATCGTCAGAACGGCTTGGCTATTCTACAGGGTGTTGATGATGTAAAAGAACTGGTCGCAGCCTTTGGGATTGCAGCAGGACGCAGCCCGGGTCATACCTATATGATAGGTGGCTCGGAAGGCGGCATCGTTACGACCCTGTTGGTTGAGCGCAGCCCGAATTTGTTCAGTGGTGGACTGGCGATGTGCGGGCCGATCGGTAACTTTCAGCTACAAATCGACTACGACGGGGATTTACGGGTGCTCTTCGACTACTTCTTCCCTGGTATTCTGCCCGGCAGTCCGATTCATATTCCACAATACGTGATCGATCACTGGGATGACACATATTTGCCACGTATTACCCAGGCGGTCAACGCTAATCCCGACGCCGCAGCACAGCTGGTAGCTACGGCACATACGCCGATTGATCCCCAACAACTAGCGACGACGACGCTCGCAACCATTACCAACCTGCTCTGGTATAGTGTTTTTGCAACCAACGATGCTGCTGCGAAGCTTGGTGGCAACCCGTACAGCAATCTCCATCACTGGTATTCTGGTTCCAAAAACGATGTTTTACTTAATGCGAAGGTCGCGCGCTTCGCCGAGTCACCTGTGGCAAAATTGGCAGTCAGACCTTATGAGACGTCTGGCAATATCACGATGCCGTTGATTACCATGCATACCAGGGGCGATCCGATCATTCCGTTCTGGCACGAGCCTTTGTATGCCGCCAAGGCTCACTTGAGTGGCATTGGGAGCAAGCTTCAGATTCCCGTCAACGCCTATGGTCATTGTGTGTTTACTACCGCAGAAGTGGTGGGAGCGTTTGGTCTGCTGGTGCACCGGGTAACCGGCTCGACACTTGAAGAGCTTGCGCTGAAGCAGGGGTTGATGGAGCCAGCCTTGCGATGACGATTACTGACACAAGCACCCCTCTTGCGGGCCTTGCGCCGGTCTCACCGCGCCTGACCCTAACTACGACAGTTTTATATGGCTTCGGCGACATTTCCAATGCTATTAAGAATGTCGTTTTCGGCATCTTCACCTTCTTTTTCTATACCTCAGTAATGGGGTTGTCAGGCTCACTGGCCGGCCTCGGTATCGCTGTTGGTATCTTCTGGGATGCAATCATCGGACCTTATATCGGTCATCTATCCGACCACACCCAGTCACGCTTAGGACGACGCCATAGCCTTATGTTCCTGGGAACGGCGACGATGGGTGTTACCTTCTGGGCCATGTTCAGCCCACCTCAGCATTTACCAGGTTGGATACTTTTCACGTGGTTGGTGGTGACTAACATTCTCGTGCGTACGGCAACCTCGATCTATGCCATTCCGTACCAAGCACTCGGTGCCGAGCTAAGCTCGAACTATGATCGGCGAACGACAATCGTTGGAGCACGAGGGGTCTTATCACTGCTCGGCACACTTGGCGCAGCAATACTGGCTTTGAAGGTATTCTTTCCTGACCGGACCCCAGGTATTGACCCAAAGCTCAATTATGCCGGCTACCTGGCGATGGGCTTTGGGCTGGGTTTGGCAATGACCGTCGCAGCCTTGATCGCTCTTGTTGCAACGTTGCGCTGGACTTTTACGCCGACTGCCCGGCAAGGAAGCCATGGGGCAGGCCGAGGCGTGCTCCGCGCTGCCTTGCAGTCGCTCCATACCCAATCGTTTCGCGTCCTGTTGCCGGCGTTGATGTTGTATGATCTTGGCTTAGTCATCAGTTCAACAATTGCCATCCACTTCACGACTTATTATTTGAAAATAACGTCGAGCGCCACGCTGGTACTCTTTCAAGTTGTTTTCTATGGGATGGCCTTCCTCGGCATTATCTTCTGGTCGTTCGTGGCTAAAAAAATCGAAAAGCAGCGTCTTTACCTTATGTCTGCGGTAGCCGTCATCGTGCTCCTCCTGGTGGCACAATTTCTTTTCGGTGCGGGACACCTGCTCGCGTCAGGAAACGTCCGCCTTTTCGCTTTAGGCCGCGCGCTTTCTGGCTTCTTCGGTAGCATTGTCTGGTTTGTACCTGCCTCCATGATAGCCGATGTAGCGGATGAAGACGAGCTAGGAACTGGACAGCGCCGGGAAGGATTACTCTTTGGAGTTACTGCTCTGGGGCGTAATTTGGCCAGCGGTTTGGCGCTCTTACTAACTGGCATTTTGGTTGATACGTTCGCCGGTTTACAGCCGGGACAAGCTATACAATCTCCCACGACGGTGGCACGGATTGGGATTATTTTCGGTTCGCTACCGGCACTACTGATAGCGCTTGCGTTCGTCTTGACCTTGCGCTACAAACTGACGCGGTCGCGGCTCCATATAATCCAGGATGAGCTTACCCACAGACAAAGTTGGCAGGTACAAGATTAGCTGCCGAGGGCTGACTAGGGTCTTTGCAGGCGCTGATCATCAACCTTTATCGTCGGGAGGCGGTATGACCAAGTTCTCGGCTCGGACACCGCAACCTTTCCTTGCAGATGCAGTGCTTCGGCAGGTACCTGCTAATCTGTGGACGCGTTGCCCCGGCTGCCGCGCACTGATCTACCGGCGGCAGCTTAAAGATAATATACAGGTTTGTCCACAGTGTGCTTTTCATTTTCGACTGACAGTCGCAGAGTGGATAGAGCTGCTGCTTGACCGCAATAGTTTCCACTCTGAGAAGGCGGGAGCGCTATCTCGTGCCGCCGCAAGCGCCTCTGTTCCAACACAACGAGAGATAGAAAGTCCAAAATTGCCCGATCCACTCGTGTATGGTAGTGGTACAATAGACGGACTACCATTCGAACTGGCGATCAGCGACTTTGATCCCACGGACGGCGCGCTCCACTGGACCTATGGTGAGCAGCTTGCCCGGAGCGTTGAGTGTGCCATACATCGTGGTGTACCCCTTCTGACAGTTAATACTTCGCTTGGTATGCGGCTGGATGAAGGGATCGTTACTGTGATGCAAATGGCTAAAGTTTCGTCGGTGCTGACGATGCTGGCACGGGCGCACCAGCCGCATATTGCCATTTTAGTCGACGTCTGTCATAGCAGCATCTTCGCCTCATTTATTGCAGGTGCCGATGTGATCCTGGCCGAGCCAGGTGCTACTGTAAGGTTTGAATGTGTAGGAGAGCCGAAGCGGCAACGACGGCTGAGCTTTTCGGCCGGATGCCATACGGGCGAAGCGTTGCTTAAGCAGGGCATGATCGATGATGTGGTGCCCCGAGCCGAGCTTCGGAACAGACTGAACAAACTTTTGCGAATCTACCAAAGCTAAAGCACAAACGAGGAGGTGCACGTGACCGCAACACAGCTTATGATCGATCCCCGGCCACCAGTAAGCGACACCTTCACAACTCAGATCGAAGCTGCGCCCTTCCCGACGCTCCCAAGTGCGCCGCCAACGACCCGCTTAACGGCATGGGACAAGGTGCAACTTGCCCGGCACCGTTATCGCCCCCATACGCTTGACTATATTCACCGTTTATGTAGTGACTTC
>JBBRHB010000304.1:0-6306 GCA_038223355.1 Chloroflexales bacterium | reverse complement strand
GATCTCATCGATCGTCGTGTCGTAATAGCCCTTCTCGGCCAGCACGGCCTCGGCGGCTTGCAGAATCAACTCCGCGCGTTCCTCCCGCTGCCGCTCTTTCAATGAGCGCGGCAATGTGCGCGTTGCTATACAGCTATCATCTTTGATCATAATTGACTACCACATACTTTAAAAAACTCGTTACCATACTTTGACTATGATTCTATTTTGTGACTTCATAGTCATAATCTTATCACCGGTGTCATAGCGTGTCAAGTAGTGAATATTGATTAAAGACGAAGGGAGCAGCACATTGCTACTCCCTCAAAAGTGCTCTGTCACTCGGAGCGGCAAAAAGCCGCACGCCTTCCGGTGTACTTCAGTGGTCTGTAGCCACCGCAGCGTGTAGTAACTCCAAAAACCGTGAACGCGATGCTTCGAGAACGACCGTAGTATTGGCAGGATGGCCGAGCCGTCCATGATAATCCACCACCGTCTGCCCCCGCGTGAGGCCGTCGCCTGTCTCAACGGTCACAAATGCTTGGCGGGTGGTCAATGCCACGCGGCTATCCAAAGCAACCGCCATAGTAATAGGGTCGGGTAGATCAAAACCGGCGAGCCCTTGCTGCTCGCGGCAAAATCGGTCCAGTACCGCTTGAATATCGACGCAAAATGCTGCTAGGGGTGTACCAATGGCACGTAAGGCAGCGACATCCTCGGCAGCCATCACCGCATATTGAAGCGATACATCCCACCCGACCATCGTAATAGCCATGCCAGACTCAAAGACAAGTTTCGCAGCTTCGGGATCGGCCCAGATGTTGTACTCAGCCACGATGCTACTATTACCGACATAATTGCTGGCACCACCCATAATGACACAGCGGGCGACTTTGGTGGCAAGGCTTGGCTCAAGCAATAAAGCGAGGGCCACGTTGGTAAGTGGGCCGAGGGTCACGAGCACGATCTCATCCAGATACCGGTTAATGATTGCACGTAAGACATCTACTGCGTGGCCTGGCGCGGCCTCGCGCCCACGCAGTAGCAAGCCGATGTCGCCCATTCCATCCTGCCCATGCACGTGCTGACTCATTGCGATGGGCCGCATGAGTGGCTTGGCCATGCCTGCATAGACAGGTACCGCTGCTCCGCAGAGTTCAACAGTATAGAGTGCATTTTGCACGACCTGTTCCAACGGACTGTTGCCGCTGACAACTGTGATCGCCTCTACCTGCGCCTCCGGGTGGCAAAGTGCCATCACCAGCGCGACCGCGTCATCAGAAGCCGTATCAGTATCTATCAACAGGCGCATACGAGAGACCTCATCGTAATACTCGTCATACATTAAAGAGGCTGGACAGTCACATACTGCTGTTGGCTATGCTTTTGGGTAGTTCACCGAGGATTTGACGTAGCTGCCGTAGGTGTTCGGGTGCGACCGGTTGAAGACCATGTTCGATGGCGGCAAGCTCTCGGACCGAAATGCCGGTGGACACTGCAAGTTCAGCGTACGTCATGCTATACAAACGCCGCAGTGTACGCAGGCGCGAACCGGTAGATACAGCCGATCCACACTCGGGAGCTGGGGCTCGCCGCCAACGGCGGAGACTCACGCCCGCGCCGCCAATGCTCATCGCAATCATCATCGCACTCAGGAGCGTCAGGATGCGTGGCGAAGTGTGTTGGGCCAGATAGGGCAGACCCAAAAATAAGATGATGCTGGCGAAACCATGGGCCAAGGCCACGCCAGCTATCGACTGTGTACGCCGGACAATGACCCCAAACAGCAAAGCCAACGCGAAGGCGAAGCCCAAATCGGCGATCGACAGATAGACGATGTGCAAGATTGACGAGAGCAGCGCAACGTAGATGAGCGTCCAATGTCCTAACACGCGACGTGCCAGCGATTGGATGACGCCACGGAAGATCAGCTCTTCAGTCAAGCCCATGACTAACAACAAGTTTAAAGCGGGCCATAACAGCGTCTCCCAACTCATATTTGGCAGGAGCAAACGCGGTCGCAAAATCATGTATTCGATGGCACCTAGACCAAGGCCAAGGCTGGACAACCGCAACTGGAGAGGCAGCTTCGCCATTTCTAGCCCAAGGGTACGCCGCGATATCCCCACTTGTCCAATCACGATAACGGCCGCCACGATGAAGAGCAGGGCTACCGCCGGATACCATGTTAGATGGCGAAGCATGCTACCCGGCAGCGCCAGTGCTAGCACGCGTAAGGGTAGGGCCAGCGTTAAGCCAAGCATGAAGCGCCGGGTTGCTAGACTAGGCAGATCGGCCTCACGGATAGTTAAGCCGAGCAGGATCAGCAGATACATGATCATGCCAAGTCGGGGTTGAACAAGCGAGGTGACGAGCTCGGCAATGACCATGCTTATCAGGTAGAGCCAGGGCAACCACCATTCATAGCTGCCGATATGGATGAGCGCCAGTGCTAGGCGCTCTCGGACGGTCGCGATTTGTATGACCTGATCAGGCTTCGTACGTTGCATACATTTCCGCCATGGTGCTGAGATGAGTATAGCAGCGCCATAGACAGAAGATCGCAGTAAACGTTACACCGCGGTTTCAGAAAGCGCTATTGCCTTAAAACATCACACGCGTCACAACTATCATAGTTGGCGCGTGTGGGTCTGCTTTATGGTTGCGTGTGTACTAGCGACTAGAGACTTTGGGCTGCTGGCGGGCTCGTGTTGCCGCTTGAGCCAGCGTAGGTCGCCTTCCTGGCGCTGCATTACGTGGGTTACCGGACCCCGGGGCTCCATAACGGCCACTCGGCTCATTTACGCGCTGTGCCGCATGAGGAGCACGCATACTCGGCGGTGCAAGAGCCGGTGCCGGCGCGTTATAGTCGAAACTAGCAAGCTTGCGTCGTGTAATCGGCTGCTTAAGCGCACGCTCAATGTCACGTACGATGGGCGCATCCTCGGCTGCCACCAGCGTCAGCGCATCCCCGTCCCGCTCAGCCCGCCCGGTACGACCGATGCGATGGACATAGGCATCGGCCGTATCGGGAATGTCATAGTTAATGACATGCGAAACCGTCGCAATGTCCAAGCCGCGCGCTGCGATGTCGGTAGCAACGAGGATTTGAAACTTGCCGGAGCGGAAGCCATCCAACGCCAACTGGCGCTGGTTTTGTGACTTATTCGAGTGCAATACCGACGTCGAGTAGTTGGCACGCTCAATCTGTTCAGCTACACGATTGGCGCGATGCTTGGTTCGCGTAAAAATCAAGATCGAACGTGCATCGGTTTCGCGCAGCAACTGGAGCAGCAACGGCGTCTTCAGATGCTGCGGCACCGGATACAGCGCGTGGGCAACGGTTTTGGGCGGCGCTCCCAGACTTACATTCACACGTTCTGGCTTATGCAACGTTTGAGCCGCCAGCGCTTCGAGTTCCGGCGCGAACGTCGCCGAGAAGAGCATTGTTTGGCGCTCACGCGGCAGCTGGCTCAAAATGCGGCGCACAGCCGGCAGAAAGCCCATATCGAGCATCCGGTCGGCTTCATCAATAACCAGCAAGTCGATGCCGTCCAGCTTGGCCGTGCCACGTCCCATATGATCCAGCAAGCGACCGGGGCACGCAACGAGGATTTCGACCCCTGTTCGCAACGCACGCTCTTGCGGCAGCATGCCAACCCCACCATAAATCGTTGCGGATCGGATCGCCGTCCATTTGCCCAACTGCTGGACCGCGGTGTGAATCTGCTCCGCTAACTCGCGCGTCGGTGTTAAAATCAGCGCCCGTGTTTTACCCCACCGCGTCGGCTGCTGGAGCAGGCGGTGAAGCATGGGCAGCACAAAAGCGGCCGTTTTACCGGTGCCGGTTTGTGCGGTACCGATGATGTCACGACCAGCAAGACCCAGCGGAATCGTGCTGGCTTGAATAGGCGTTGGCGCAGTGTACTCGGCCGCTTCGATCGCCCGTTCTAGCCGCGCATCCAACTTGAAATCAATAAAATTCATCTGTTCCTTGTACTCATGGCCTACGACCAATGATGTTTGCTCACCCGTGGTGGGCCGTGTAAGACATAGATAAGGCTCGTCCCATGGGACGAGCCTTGCTGTTTTGGGAAAGGAACGGTTTAATACCGGCCGCTTCCACCCCCGCTTGAGCGCCGCTGGCTTTGGAAGCAGTCCGAGCAGTACACGGGCTTGTCGCCCCGTGGTACAAACGGTACTTGCGCCTCTTTACCGCACGACGAGCAGGTTGTAGTATACATTTCGCGGGTACCACCGCTGCTTTGGCGTCCGCCTCCGCCACCATACGAGCTACCGCCTCCGCCACCATAAGAGCTACCGCCGCCGCTACGGCTGCCATAACCACCACTTGCCTTACGCTCTGCCCGGCAATCCTGGCAGCGGGTGGGAGGGTTGGTAAAACCCTTCTGTTCGTAAAATGCCTGTTCGCCGGCCGTCCATGTGAACTCTCGACCGCAATCGCGGCACGTGAGAGTTTTGTCTGCGAAGCTCATCGCTCGCCCTCCTAAAAAAAACTTCATTGTTTCGTTGGCTTGAAGCGAGTGAGCGCGGGGTTCGATGCGGAGGCAAGAACAACGGCTAGTGCTAAACCAGGCTTAACAACGCTCATATTATACCACGTCTAAATTAAAATGTGTTAAGTGGATTTAGGACACACTTCTCCGGCCCTTCTTCCGCGCTAGTGGCGACGATGTTAATATGTCATTCATTATGTCAATATGACTCGTCATTCTGTCACGCGTAGGTAATTTGGAAGCAGTTCGCGCCTATCGGGAAACATGGCATACTCAATGTAGTCATTGTAAAGGAATAATTATGCGCTGGTGTGTCTCTATCGTCTTGTTACTTACCTTGCTTCTAGTGCCACATAGTGCGACTGCTACTGCCGGCCTTGCTCCAGCAATCTTGCGGCGCTGGGCACAAGATGATGCCATGCTCACCAGTGGGCAACTCAGCCGCTCTTGGACCTGGGGGCCGCTGGTAGAACGTAGCAGTGGCGAACCGTATGCCGAGGCACCCGGGGGCCAGCGCAACGTCTGGTATTGGGATAAAGCACGCATGGAAGTAACCTTCCCGGCCGATGATCCCCAACACGACTGGTATGTCACGACCGGGTTACTGGTGCGTGAACTGATCAGCGGGCGACTGCAATTAGGAAACACGCTCTATGAGCAGCATCAGTCTGCACAACTGCCGGTAGCCGGTGACCTGGAAGCTCCGCTGAACCAAACGATCACCTATGCTGATCTAACTGCCCTGGCTTCGTTCGATAACAACGGACGAGTGTCATCGCATGTGGGGCAACCCGATCCGATTACAAAAACGTTGGCACCCGGCGGTCTTGTTGGCGCAGATGGCAGCCTGGCCCAGTTCAACGTGCACATTACTGCCTACAATGACGTGCTCGGTCATAATCTGCCGGATGTTTTTGTGAACGCCTTCACCGGAGAGAACCTTCGTTATATTGCAGGCTACCCGCTCACCGAGCCTTATTGGGTAGTAGTGCAAGTGGGGAAGGTCCAACAGCGGGTGTTGCTGCAAGCATTTGAACGTCGTGTTCTAACCTACACGCCAGCTAATCCGGCTGCATGGCAGGTCGAATGGGGTAATGTTGGTCGCCACTATGCTCAATGGCGGTATGGGACTATCGCGAATGGACCACCGCTCGATCCCAACATTATTACAACGACGCAGCCACATGTATTACACGAGCTTGCACCAACGGCCGTGCGCCTAGCTGGGCAACGCGAGGGCGCGGTTGGCGCGGCCGTGTACCGGCTCGACACAAACGAGCTCTTCACCTATGGGCAGACGCCGCGCTATCAGATGTACAGCACGGCCAAGGTGCCAATCATGCTGACGATCATGGACCAAGCGCAAGCGCAGCATCGATCACTTACCGGCGACGAGCAAACGTTGATCGAGCAAATGATCCAATGGAGCGACAATGATGCGGCAACTACGCTCTTTATTAATGCCGGTGGGGCTGCGGGCGTCGAAGCATTCTTGCACCGTAACACCATCAACGATACAGTGATGGAAGACTCTGCCTGGGGTAGTAGTACAACCACAACCCAAGATATGGTCCGACTGCTGGCCAAGCTCGATAGCTGTCTTTTCCTCAACCAACAGCTTTGTATGGATGCACTCCATCTCATGGCCAATGTAGAGCCTGACCAAGCGTGGGGCATTTCCGCTGGCGTAGCAAATGGTACATTCGTGGCGCTAAAGAATGGCTGGTATCCAGATAATGATGGCTGGGGTGTTCATAGCATGGGCGTGGTACACGCACCGGGTAAGAATTACGCGATTGCGATCTTCACT
>JBBRHB010000303.1:0-6319 GCA_038223355.1 Chloroflexales bacterium | reverse complement strand
TATTCTCGCTGTCGTCAGCAAGTAACGCCCCCCGACGACTCGTTGATCCTGAACGCCTAATAGTTTTACGGAGCTAAATACTACAATGCCAAAACAGGTAGTTTTCAATGAAGAGGCTCGCCGCGCGCTTAAACGTGGTGTAGACACCGTGGCCGATGCCGTCAAGACGACCCTCGGCCCCCGCGGCCGCAACGTCGCCATCGACAAGAAATTCGGCTCGCCAACTGTTACCCACGACGGTGTAACGGTCGCCAAAGAGATCGAACTCAAGGATCCATTAGAGAACATGGGCGCACGCTTGTTGGTCGAAGCGGCCACCAAGACCGACGATGTGGCCGGCGACGGCACCACGACGGCGACCGTGTTGGCTCAGTCGATCGTTCATGAAGGCCTGCGCCTCGTGGCGGCCGGTGCGAACCCCATGCTGATCAAGCGTGGCCTTGACAAGGGCACCATCGCCATTGTCGCCGCCCTCAAGGAGCTTGCCAAGCCCGTCAAGGACCAGAGCGAAGTTGCCAACGTCGCCGCCATCTCGGCTGCTGACAAAGAAATCGGCACGCTGCTGGCCGACGTAATGGACAAGGTCGGCAAAGACGGCGTGATCACCGTCGAAGAAGGCAAGGGCCTGGGCTACGAGACCGAGTATACCGAAGGTATGCAGCTGGATCGCGGCTACATCTCGCCCTACTTCGCCACCAACCAGGAACGGCTGGAAGCGGTCTTGACCGACCCGCTGATCCTGATCACCGACAAGAAAATCTCCTCGATCCAGGAAATCTTGCCAATCCTCGAAAAAGCGCTCCAGACGACCAAGAACTTGGTCATCATCGCCGAGGACGTGGACGGCGAAGCACTG
Source organism: Chloroflexales bacterium (assembly GCA_038223355.1). GTDB lineage: Bacteria > Chloroflexota > Chloroflexia > Chloroflexales > Kallotenuaceae > JACDGP01. Next base: position 5,463 of record JBBRHB010000303.1, on the reverse strand, counting down.
GCGACCCTGGTCGTCAACAAGCTGCGCGGCACGATCAACGCCCTCGCCATCAAGGCTCCCGGCTTTGGCGACCGCCGCAAGGCAATGTTGCAGGATCTGGCCGTCCTGACCGGCGGTACCGTCATATCCGAAGAGTTGGGCCGCAAGCTGGATAGCGCTACGGTCGAAGACCTGGGCCACGCCCGCACGGTTGTCTCAGACAAGGATACGACCACGATTGTTGAAGGTCGGGGCAACGCCGATGCGATCAAGGCCCGGATCGAGCAGATTCGTGCCCAGATCGATCAGACCACCAGCGACTTCGACCGCGAGAAGCTGCAAGAGCGGCTGGCCAAGCTGTCAGGTGGCGTAGCGATCGTAAAGGTCGGCGCTGCGACCGAGCCGGAGCTCAAAGAGCGCAAGCATCGCGTAGAAGACGCCCTGCGTGCGACCCGTGCTGCCGTTGAGGAAGGTATCGTCCCAGGCGGTGGTGTGGCACTGATCAACGCCATTAGCTCGCTCGACAAGGTCCAGACGGCTAACGACGACGAGAAGGCCGCAATCAATATTCTGCGCCGTGCTCTAGAAGAGCCGCTCCGTATGCTGGCCCGCAACGCCGGCGAAGATGGCGCAGTAATTATCGACACCGTTCGGCGCTACCAAAAAGAGCAGGGCAACACCAACATCGGCTTCAACGTCATGACTGGTGAGTATGGCAACATGCTTGAGCAGGGTGTGCCGGATCCGGTCAAGGTAACCCGCTCGGCCGTGCAGAACGCCGTCTCGATCGCCTCAATGATCCTGACGACCGACGCCCTGGTCGTGGACTATCCTGAGAAGGAAAACGCGATGCCTGCCGGCGGCGGTGGCATGGGCGGCATGGACTACTAGTCCAGCAGCTCCACCTCACAACGCAAAACGGGACGCGCACTGCGCGTCCCGTTTTGCGTTAGGTCTTTTAGCACTGCCCTTAAACCCTCGCCCCATCGCGGGAGAGGGCGGTCGCCACAGCGACCGGGTGAGGGGAGGTACTCACGACGTTGCATTCGCCCCGAACTACTCCTTGCAGCCGTTGACAGCCATCCACGCGCTATGGTATTCTTTCCTCAACGGGAGCGCATAAATGTATGAATCGGTCGTAGGCATGGTACGCATGGAGACAGCCTTGGGAGGCCGTCTATGCCCCTTTGCGCCCGGCTCATTGATGATTATGTAAACACTCGTTTTTGATTACAATGACCAGCCGTGGGCGCACACTGTGCCCGCGGCTTTTTGTATGGATGGAGTTCATACTATGGCAGTTACAAGTGGCTATAACCTAAGTAAGCTGTATGGTCCGGTGCGGATCTTCGAGGATGTCCAGTTCATAATCAACCGGGGCGACAAGATCGCACTGGTCGGTGTAAACGGTGCCGGTAAATCGACGTTGCTCAAAATCATCGCGGGCCTCGAAGAGGCGACGACCGGCAGTATCGCCAAGGCACAAGGTACGCAGGTTGCCTATTTGGCACAGGAAGCGCAGTTCGATGGCAGCATGACCTTGATCGAGGCAGCCCAGCAAGCTTTTGCACACCTGCATGAGATGGAACGCGAGATGCGTGAGCTGGAAGAGCAGCTGGGTGATACCGAGCATCCCGCGTGGGAAGCCCGTATGGAGCGCTACGGCGATTTGCAAGCGCGCTTTGAGCATGCAGGCGGCTATCATACTGAACATCAAATCGAGCGCACGCTAGAAGGGTTAAGCTTCCGGCCGGCGCAGTTTGAGCAACGCCTCGGTACCTTCAGCGGTGGCCAGAAGACGCGCGCAGCGCTGGCGGTAGCGCTCCTTTCGGACCCCGATCTATTGCTGCTAGACGAGCCAACAAACCACCTGGATCTTCAGGCCTTGCAATGGCTTGAAACCTTCTTAAAAGAGTGGCCAGGCACCCTGCTCGTGATTTCACACGACCGCTATTTTCTTGATCGAGTAACGACCCGGACCTGGGATATGGAATTCGGCAAGCTGAACGACTACCCCGGCGGTTACTCGAAGTTTATGCAGCTCAAGGCCGAGAAGCTTGAGTTCCTGCAAAAACAATATGCGGCGCAGCAAGAGTATGTTGCCAAGACCGAAGAGTTTATCCGGCGCTTCAAGGCCGGCCAACGTTCCAAGGAGGCCAAGGGACGCGAAAAGCGGCTTAATCGCTTTAAATATGGCTGGGACACAGTGCGGGGCTTCGTTAAAGAGTCGATCGATAATCCGCAGCAGCATAAGCATTTAAAACTCAGCCTCGATACCCAGCTCCGCTCGGGCGAACTGGTATTGACCTTCAGCGAAGGAATGGCCGCGGGATACAAAACACCGGCCGGCGACAAAGTGCTACTACGCACGCCACCGCTTGAACTGCGGCGCGGCGAGACGGTCGCGCTCATGGGCCCGAATGGCGCGGGCAAAACGACCTTACTACGGACCATTACCGGTGAGTTGCCGCCACTTAAAGGCCGGCCATCCTTTGGCGTAGGCGTTAAGGTCGGCTATTATGCTCAGGTCCACGAAGGCTTGATCGCAACCAATACGGTGCTGGAAGAAGTGCACCGTCTCAAGCCGCTGCTACCGACCGAGCAGATTCGTTCGCTGTTAGGTCGGCTGCTGTTTTCAAATGATGATGTCTTTAAGCATATCGCGGACCTCTCGGGTGGCGAACGCAGCCGCGTCGCGCTAGCGCAACTAATCATCGAAGCGCCGAACCTGCTCCTCTTGGACGAGCCCACGAACCACCTGGATATCGCCGCGCGCGAGGCGTTGGAGAGTGTCTTACAAGAGTTCCCAGGCTCGATCTTGTTCGTCTCGCATGACCGCTACTTTGTCGATGCCCTCGCCGACAAGCTGTGGATTGTTGCCGATGAAACCGTGGATGAGTTTGAGGGTGATTACTCGGGCTATGCTGCCGCCCTAACCGAAATCGAGCAGGCCAAGCGCCGCGCTGCAGCCGCGCCGGCACAGCAGGCAAGCAAAGGGACTAGTGCCGTCGTTGCAGTCAGCAATGGGAGCCCACCTTCAAACGGCAAAGGCAAAAGCGCGGATCGCGCCGAGCGCGAGCGTCAGAAGCGGCTGACGACCATGGAGCGCGAGGTCCAGGCGCTGGAAGCACGCAAACAAACGATTGAGCAGTCACTAGACATCGCGAGCGCGGCCCATAACATTGCCGAAGTCTCGCGCCTGGGCGCGGCTTACTCGGCGCTCGAGGAAGAGTTGCTGCTGAAGTATGACCAATGGAGCGAACTCGCGCAGGAGGTGCAATGAAGCCCTATCCCCACCTGTATGTCATCGGCCTGACCGGTAACATCGGCTGTGGCAAAAGCGCCGTTGTAGCCATGCTCGTAGAGCTGGGGGCGGCTGTGCGCGATGCGGATCAGGTCACCCGGCAGATCATGGACGTTGGCCAACCGGCGTATGAAGCGATTGTGCGTGCTTTTGGGCCCGAGGTTCTTCAAGCGCCGGCTGGTCCACTCGACCGGACCGTGTTAGGCCGTATCGTTTTTGGCGACCTGGCCAAGCTCCGCCAGTTGGAAGCGATTGTACATCCGGCCACGCGCGCTGCAATTCATAGCTGGCTGGCGGAGCTGGATCGAGCGGCAGACCATAGTACAGCACATAAGGTAGCGGTCGTGGACGCGATCAAACTAATCGAAAGTGGCTGGCCGCACTTCTGCGATACCGTTTGGGTGGTGCGTTGCGATCCTGCTCAGCAGTTGCAGCGTTTAGTCGAACAGCGCGGCATGGCCCGTGCCGATGCCCAGCAACGGATCGCCGCGCAGTCGCCCCAGGAAGCAAAGCTCGCCGTAGCGGACATTGTTATCAATAACAGTGGTCCGCTGGACGAGACAAAACAACAGGTCCAGGCAGCCTGGAACGCGATCATGATCGGGCGCTAACCAGCCACCGGCTAATTCATGCTCTCCAAGAAAACGAGCGAGGCATTTAGCCCCGCTCGCTCGGTCAGTCCTCATTCATTGTGAGGGGGCAGGTTGAGCATTTGGATCATTAGGATCGGCAGAAGCGGGAGCGCCCGGCTGCGCTGCTCCACCGGATGTGCCAGCAGTGGTAGTGCCTGCCAGGTGCGTCGTCGTCCCAATCGCCGGCAAAAAGGCCTGCGGAGCTAGCCCCAGGGCCAGTACGAACAGAGCCGTGACGATCAACGAAAAGTTCATGCCACCCGGCACACTAATTCGGCGGTCGTCGAGCGGCTCGGTGAAGAACATGGCTTTGAGTAGGCGCAGATAATAGTACAGACTAATGATCGTATTGAACAGTGCCAGGATCACCAACCAGGTTGCACCGCTTTCCCAGCCGGCTTGGAACACGAAGAACTTGGCCCAGAAGCCGCTCAGCGGCGGGATGCCGGCCAGTGACAGAATAAAGAAGACGAAGACGACTGCCAGCGGTAGATTGCGGCGATGGAGGCCGTGCATATCGCTGAGATCGTCGCCGCCCACAACGCGGCTCACGGCTGCCAATGCCCCAAATGCGCCGAGATTGGTGGCGGTGTAAGCGATTAGATAATAGATCAGCGACGTCATGCCGAAATCGCTGAAATTGCCGGTGCCCTTGCTATAAACGGCCGTCAGACCGATCAACAGAAAGCCGGCATGTGCGATCGAAGAGTAAGCAAGCATGCGCTTGACGTTGCTTTGCGTGATAGCGGCGAGATTGCCCAGCGTCATCGTGAGTGCTGCAATGATCGCCAGGATACTGGCCCAGCCACCGAAACCGCCTTCCACTGCCGCCGAGCCGGCCAGGGGCTTAAAGGCCATGATCATAATCCGCGCCAGCATCAGAAAGCCCGCCGACTTGGATGCCGTCGACAAAAAGGCTGTGACCGGCGTCGGTGCACCCTGATAGACGTCGGGCGACCAAGAATGAAACGGTACGACCGCCAGCTTGTAGCCCATACCCGCGATGATAAAGATTAAGGAGAGCAGCAAGATTGGCGACAGGCCGTTGCGTGTCATAACCTGCACAATCGTGGAAAAACTGGTCGGGTTGGCTGCACCACTGCTGGCCGTATAGCCATACAACAGGCTCAAGCCATACAGCAAGATACCGGAGGAGAGTGCCCCGAAGATGTAATACTTAATACCTGCCTCTGTTGATTTGGCTTCGCGCTTAAAGTAGCCGGCCATGATATATAACGAGACCGAAGCCAGTTCCAGCGATAGATACAATGTGATCAATTCCCCGGCACCGGCCATGAAATCCATACCGATAGTTGCAAAGACGAGCAGCCCAAAGAACTCGGCGGGATTATCGGCCCGTGCATAGTCCTGGGCCAGTAGAGCCGTAATAAAGGCCGAGCCGATAAAGAGCAACCGTCCGATCATCAAGAGCGGATCAACCAGCAGCGCACCATTAAGCAGAATGTTATTGCCCGGATCGTTAACACTTTGCAGATTACGCAACAGCCGTAAAGCAGTGCCACCAATGCCACTCCCGACCGCATCCGC
>JBBRHB010000302.1:0-6349 GCA_038223355.1 Chloroflexales bacterium | reverse complement strand
TATGGCCGGTTTTCCCATCCGATTTGCCGATTTCCTGTGTCATGTGAGTTGGCCCTCCCAGGGCCATTATACGCGAGCAGATTACGAATTTTGGTGACGTTCATACCCAAAGGTCGCGGATGGCGTTCGCCAGAAGATCTGGATGCTCTGATGTGGTCATGTGGCCGCCTGGGAACATACGCACGTCCACGCCGTCAACACCAAGTCGCTCGCGTACAGCAATGAGTTGACGAGGCTCAAACGGGTCGTCCTCGCTGCCTGCGAAGTGGAACGTCACCGTGTTGTGCAGGGCGACATACAAGCGCCTAAGGTCCCAGCGCGCGCTGTTCCTCTGTTGCTCATCGACAAATCCGGCGGCCCGGTGAACGAAGCTCGCGCCGTCTCGCCGGGCGACCGTATTGTGCATGTCGCGCAGTTCCGCATCCGACACATTGTAGGCCTTCGAGTACATGGCCGCCGAACGCATCACGTTCGCAAAGATGGTAGGGGAACGCTGGGCTGCCCACAGCACCAGCTGGCCTACCTGACTCTTCAGTAGCGGCGTTGTCTGCCACGGATGTGAGTGGGAGTCGGCAAACAGGCCACCATTAATGATGAACACGGCCGCGATCCGCGTGTGGTTCGCTATACCCTTCGTCGCCCGCTCATACTGCCGCGCGAGAAGCTCCAGCAGGACCAGCGAGGAATAGTCGAACGTGACGACAAAGGTGGTGTGCACTCCGTGGACCTGCCATTGTGCCTCAACCAGATCTGCGCGTTCTATAGTCGAATACTGGTATCCCGCTGGCTTGTCGGAATCTCCTTGACCGATGTACTCGATGAACAGTCGCGGCTGCACATCCCGACCGAGGAGCTCGTTGACCTGGGCATAGCCGTAGGAGCCGTCAGGAAACCCCGGGAGCATGGTCGTCCAGCGCGCATCGCTTGCCAGGGCCTGCTGGCATACCACGCGTTCGAACACCTGAAGCTGGTCCTGGGGCTGGCCTGTCGGTCGCCTGCCGAGAATGCTACTGTGAGCAGGCTCGTACCCACGGCGCTCTCCACGAGCAAACCATTCGTCGGCAGAAATCCGCGCCGTCGGGCGTTCAGATGTAGCTAGCATATCATTGTCCTTTTCAGGGGCCGCTCCATTCGAAGGCGGCACCCATTTATTTGCCAATCGTCTCTGGCCGATGCAACCCGCCAGTGAAATAACGACGCATGCCAACTTACGACTCGTTGCTGCCGGAACTCAACGGTGCCGGTGAGACCACGGTCTCGACCAATCCGGTCGCGACGTCGTAGACAAGTCCGGAAACGATGATGTCGCCTGGGAGATTGGGATTCGCTTTCAAGACAGCCACGTCGACCTGAACCGACGCATGCGGATCGGCGACGGCCTTGGCATCGAGCTGTTCCTGCGCGATGCCGAAGTAGTCTGCGAGCTGGCCGGGGAACTTCATCAGGCGCGTAATCCCGCAATCCTTGTGATGCAGCACCACGAGGTTCAAGCTGCGGACCGTGCCAACACCTTCGATCTGGGGAATCATGCTGAGCAGTGCTATATCGCGCAGTACTGCGGGCGTGATACGGCCGCCAATGTTGCGGAGCACGAGGGCCTCCCCGGGCTCGAGACCCAGCAGATGTGCCGGATCGACGCGCGCATCGGCACAGCCGATGATCAATGTCCTCAGCTGCGGCATGATCGATAAGCCAGCACTGAACCGACGCGCCACGAAAGCTTGATTGCGCTCCGTCAGGGTATCGATGATGGTCATAGTACACCTCCTCTTGCAGTTGTAGTGGACGATGTCCACCACAACCTTCACTATACAACAACTAGTGGACATTGTCCACTAGGATGCGTCAGCCAGCTGCCGACATTTGTCCCACCTCCCTGCTCGCGATCACTTTGCTTGAGGTAGGTTTTATTAGACGGCTATCTGCCGATTGTTGGCGCGTCGTTGGAGCAGGCGCTGGTCATCGCCCTGGCTTTTGTGTAGACTGTGTACAAATGAGTAATGATCAAATAGTCCCCCCGCCTGGACAGCGACCATTGAAGCGTTGGCCGCCGGGTCTAGTCCGGCGCAGCTTGATCGAAGCAGGCCTGGCAATGGCCCGGTCGGGTGGTCCTCGCGCAGTCGTCCTGCGGGAAGCCGCCCGCCAGGTTGGCGTGGCGCCGAACGCTGCCTACCGTCACTTCAAGGACCTCGATGCCTTGCTCAACGCGGTGTGTATCGAGGCTATGCAGGAGATGGCGCACCGAATGGAGGGTGAAGTCGCTCGTGTAACCCATCCTTACGGCACAAAACAGGGTGCCGTAGCACGTCTTGCGGCCATCGGCATCGCCTACCTAGACTTTGCCATCACTGAACCCGGTCTGTTCGAGACCGCCTTCGCTGTGCCCAGGCATCTGGTCTATATGACTTCCGAGGATGTTGTGGATGCGAATGGACGGACACCGTTTCAGCTCCTTGGAGCCGTGTTGGATGAACTCGCTGCGGCTGAGGTCTTGCCACGTGAGCGGCGACCGGACGCCGAATACGCCGTTTGGTCGAGCGTGCACGGCATGGCAATGCTGATAAATCAAGGTCCCCTACGCCAATTGTTGGCGCGTGACACAAAGTACCTGATTGACCTCCTCCTCGCCTTTATCAGCCGAGGCCTATAAGCGAGGGCAGCTTGGGCCACATCTGAGTAGTGCCCAAGGACCGCAGCCGTTACAGCGAACGATCATCCCTAATGTCAGTATGTCCCGCAATACAATTCGTTACAACGCCACCGGTAAGGCTTCCAACCCGCGCACGATAAAGCCGCTGCGCCAGCGCACCTGATCTGGTGCGACCTTGAGCCGCAAATTGGGTGCGCGTTTGATTAACGTGCTGATGGCGATCTGCCCTTCGAGACGGGACAGCGGCGCGCCCAAGCAATAATGCATGCCCTGCCCAAACCCCAAATGCCGGTTCGGTTCCCGGGCGATGTCTAGCACATCCGGCTTCGGGAACTGCTGCGAATCACGGTTCGCGGAGGCGACGACCGCCAGCACGAGTTCACCTTTGGGAATCGTGGTGCCAGCAATGGTGACATCTTCACGCGCATAGCGTTCGGTCGCCATTTCTACGGGCACTACAAACCGCACCAGTTCTTCAATCGCGGATTTGATCAGCGCCGGTTCTTCGCGCAGGCGCGCCAGCTGATCGGGGTGCTGCAACAACGCCAGGGTACCGCTGCCAATCAGATTAACGGTGGTTTCGTGGCCCGCACTGAGCAGCAAAAAGATCATTGCCAAAATTTCATCATCGGTGAGCTGATCGTTGCCTTCCTGTGCTTTGACCATGGCCGAAATCAAGTCGTCCCTGGGATGCGCCCGCCGGCTCTTGATCAGCTTGCGGAGATAGCCCATGAAGCGCATGATAGCGGGAATCGTCAGCAGCGGGTTACGCGTGCCGATCGAGACGAATGCCTTGGTCCAACGACTGAACTTTTCATGATCCTCGTCCGGCACACCCAGAATGCGCCCGATGATCGTGAGCGGCACCACTAGCGCGAATTCGCTGATCAGATCCATACCGCCCTTGCGCTCAGCCCGATCAAGCGCCGCATCTGCCACAGCCTGTGTTTGGTCACGCATCTGTTCCATCATGTTCGGCGTAAATGCTTTGTGCACTAAAGCTTTGAGCCGGTCGTGATCCGCCCCGTCCAGCGTCAGCAAGCTGCGCTCAAGCGGCTTGAACATCGACGGCATACCAGGTGCCTTTTTAAGCTGTTCGGGCGACATCGCATTGTGGCGATCTTTCACAAACCGCTGGTCATCCTTAAGCACGCCGATCACATCGTCGTAGCGTGTGACGAGCCACGCCCGCTGTTTGCCCCGCAGGCTGATCGTGACCGGAAACACCGGCGCTTCAGCTCGCAACCGCGCATAGAACGGAAACGGGTTGGCTTTGAACCGTGCGTCGGTCACATTGATAGACGTCAACTCACGCAAAGGTGCAGTCGCGAGGACCGGAAGTGATGTAGTCATAATGTGTTCTCCCGTATGCCATGCAAAAGCAGGTCGCTCAGATAAGCAGGCAACTGGTCCCACTCGTCTGCCAACGTAGTGTCACCCATGATCCGCTGGACGATCAGGCCGATGACCATGCTGGAAACTGCGTGCATCAGCAGCTTGGTGTGGATCGGGTCCATGCCGTTGTGCTCGGCCCACTGCCGAAAAAACTGTTCACCCCTGCTGATCGTCGGCGCAACCAACTGCTGGTAGTACCGTTCGCGCATCTCCTGGTTGACCAGGATTTCGGAGACGACCACTTTGAATAGCTCAAAATTGCTTGATTCAAAGACCGTTAATGGATGTTGGATGTACGTGAGGATGAACTGTTGCAGTTCCATACCCGCCAATTGCGACGTATCCACGTTTTGTAGTGCCGATGTCGTCATCCGATCCATGATGCCGAGCAACAGCGCCGGTTTGTTCTCGAAATAGATGTAGATCGTGCCGTCGGCTAGTCCGGCTTCCCGCGCAACATCCTTGATCCGGGTGGGATGGAACCCCTTTGTGGCAAACACCCTGATCGCAGCATCAAGGATTTGGTTACGCCGCGTGTTTACTAGTTGTTCCTGCTTCGCTTCCTTCATTGCTTGTCTTAATGAATGATTGTTCATTCATATTATATCATAACTTTTGAGAAGAGCTGTCGGTATGAGAACGCCGCTTTACTCTTGGCAAGCGTTTAGTTATAGTTATGCTGGTTTCAAGTCATCAACGAAATCGAGGCGAACGAATGAGTGCACCCCGATACATTATCGATTCAGAGGGTAATCGAACGGCGGTCGTACTCGACCTGGACACCTACCGAGAGATGCTAGAGGCGTTGGAGGACGCTGACGATGCGCGTTTCTACCGAGAAGGCAAGGCCGAGATCGAAGGCGTGGAGATGCTTTCAGTTGACCAGGTCGGAGCCGAGCTTGATGCACTCCTCGCAGCTAACGACCAGGCTGCCTAAGTGGCCTATACCGTCGCAACGACGCAAATGGCTGACACTTTTCGTCACAGCCGGATCGCTTATGGCTATGCTGCTCATTGGCGCACGTTCAAGCAATCCCCAAGGACAGCCGCTGCCAAAGCCAACGATTATCCCAGATCGCCTCATCGGTCAGGATGGCCGCACTCGAGTTGATGGCACTCCCTACCCCATGTCCGTTGGTTCATGTAGGCTAACGAGTTGCACAGGGGTATCTATTCCAACTGTCGGCGTCCTGCGTGGTGTGATTACGACATCAAATGGCCAACCCATTTTTGAGGCGATGATCGGATGTTCTCCACTCACTCTAGGTGTAGTAGGCGATGCCATGGCTATAGGTACAGATAAGCAGGGGTACTACGAAACGCGGCTTCAACCTGGACGTTACCGGGTGGGTGTGTATGCAGATCATCATGCTTCACAAGATAAGGAGGTCGAGGTTAGGGCGAATCAAGCGGTTCAACTAGATTTTAAGCTTATACCCGACTAACCTACGCGCTTTAAGAAGCTCCTGTGATACGAGCGACAGCATCGTCCTGCCCACGATCCTTGCTCAATTTAGATGCGATTGCCCTGCATGATGCCGTGGCTCAAGTTTACAGCTCCGCCACGAATCAACGGGATGCGACAGCCGTACTGTTTAGATTCCTGCTAATGCCAATACTCCAGGAAGCGTAGCAATGGTAGTTCCCTGCCATGTCTCTCTGCCGAGCCGCTGAGCATCCTCGAAGTCTTCGTCTGCTATTTGAAGGAGCACGGCGTGCATGCCCGCCTTCATCGCACCGGTTAATTCACCGCCTCCACCATCGCCCACATATAGGCAATGCTGCGGAGCGGTTCCAAGCCGCTCGCAAGTAACCCGGTAAATTTGTGCGTCCGGCTTGAGCAATCCGACTTCATATGAGAAGACGGTAACGTCGAGCAACGCCGCGAGAGGAGTCTCAGGCCAAACGAACTTGACAGCGCTGGGACAGTTGCTAATCAGGCCAGTCTTGCACCCAGTTGCTCGTACCTGCCTCAAGATCTCGATTGCGTGCCTTCGGGGGATTAAGGTCCCGCGCTGAAAATCGAGATACAGCCGGGTAGCTTGTGCGATAGGAGAAGCATCTACTTCCACATTCAGTATGTGGCAAGCATATTCAAGCGAGTCCTCAACCGTTTGGTGGTAGCCATGCTCCTGCAGATGCAGAGCTTTAGACCAGATACGTGCGAATGCAACATGTGGTACCGCTAACGCCGTGGCCATGCGTAGCACTGTCTCGTGATGCGCTCGGGGAGAGAAATCAACTAGTGTTGCAAAAAGGTCGAAGATGACCGCAGAGTACTGCACTACGAGAAGCTCCTACTGC
>JBBRHB010000301.1:0-6358 GCA_038223355.1 Chloroflexales bacterium | reverse complement strand
CAGGACATTGAGTCGCATACCTTCGCACACTTTGCGGGCTCTTATGTGGGGCCGGACGACTGGCGTGCCGATTTTGCCGCGTGGCAAGCCGTGGCCGCCGAGCAGGGCATCGCTCCCGCTACCAGCCTAGCCTTTCCCTGGTCCAGCAGTGCCGGTATGACCGCGCAGAGCTGGCAGGTGTTAGCGGACAATGGTATTCGCTCGGTCACCCGTACCAACTGGAACCAGCCGCGCTTTGCCCTGGCCGACCGCACGAGCTACGCCCTGCGCCCGCTGCCGATCAACCCGCAAATCACGGTTATCGCCGACGAATATGTGCAACCGGCCCAACTTCCGCGCTTAGAAGCAGGGGTAGCTGCTGCCGTGGCGAACGGCGGCGCCATCGACTTGTGGGCGCATACCGAAGAGACGGTCAGCCCCGCTCAGCAGGCTACCTGGCAAGCGTTGGTTGGCTTGGCCAAGCAGCGCTGCTGGATTGCACCGGTGCCCGAGATTGTGGCCTACCACACGGCAATCCGCGATCTGCAGGTGGTTGTACGCGCCGAAGTGCCCCAGTATGTCTTCGAGATCACAAATCCTGACAATATCGACCTGCATGCTCTGACGTTGACGCTACCCATCCAACCGAAAACCGTGCAGATCGGTGCTGTGCGGCATCCGCTCACGTCGAGCCAACTGCAATTAGATGTGCCGGCGCATCATAGTGTGGAGGTAACCTTATGGCCCGCGTAGCAACGGCAAGTTGGGTCAGTGGTGCGGTTGCCCCTGCTCGCTTACGACCATACCATCTCGTCTTCATGCTGCTGACGACCTTGCTGGCGATGGCCATTACCTGGCCTTCCGTTTCGAGTGAGATTCCGCTGTACCGCTCCTCGGCGAATGTGGTGTTTGATGCCAACGCGCTGCCCGGCTTAACCGCAGACGGCAAACCCACTGCTGCTCTGCTGAACAGCGAAGCCGAAATCGGAGAGCTACTCAAGGCCAATTATGAACGGTTAGGTTCACGCACGACCAGTCTGCAGTGGCAAGTTGTGGCTCCTGGAACGCTCTCGGTCACCGGCGAGACACCCGATCAGCCGGGAGCTCTGAGCTTGACCACTGTCGCGGCGGAAAAGTTAAGCACGCGGCTCTATAATCAGGCCGGTGACGCCGCATTGCACGAAGTTCTGAATACATACTTCTGGCAAGCCTTAAGCCATGCTGCACCGGAGAGCAAAGCAAACACCCTGTTAGCAGAGTTGTTACGCACCTCGGCGGTTGATGGTGTACAAGCCCAGAATGGTAGACGTTCGCTAGACCAGTTGGCTCCAGCCGAACGCTTTGCCCTGACACGGCGGCTCGAAGTGTTGTACGATCTCAGAAATCTCGATGTGCGCAACGCTGAGCTTGCTTTACGCGCTGCCAGCGATCCACAGGCTCGCAGCGTGGCGACAGAAAAGCAACGCGGTGCCAACGCTGCTACCAAGGCGGTCGGAGCATTCGAGAAATACATGTATGGCAGCTACGGGACCGTCTTTAATCCGCTGGTACCGAACGTTGCCTATATCAAACAAGCACCGGTGGCTGCTACTGTAGTCCCCAGTTATAAGTGGCTGAAGCTGGGTATTGCGGCGGTCGTGGGACTGCTTGGCGGGCTGCTCACAGTGTTGATTGACCGGAGTGTGGGCATTGTACCAACGCTGCTCGATCTGTGGGGCTACCGTGAACTGGTGCGTAACCTAGTAAGCCGGGATCTGACGGCCCGCTATAAAAACTCGCTGCTTGGTTACTTCTGGTCGCTTCTAAACCCCTTGTTGACGATGATGATCTTCTGGCTGGTCTTTAGCGTGTTGCTGCGGAACAACATTCCACAGTTTCCGGTCTTTTTGATCGTGGCGCTCTTGCCCTGGAACTATGCGGTCACCTCTGTCAGTGGTGGCATGCGCTCGGCGCTTGACAACGCGCACCTAATCAAAAAGGTGTATTTCCCGCGCGCCATTTTGCCGATTGCGGTAGTGCTATCGAATCTGGTGAACTACTTACTGGCGTTGCCGGTCATGCTGGTGGTCATGTTTGGAGTCCAGTTGGCATCGACGGGCCATATTCAGGTGAGTTGGACGTTTCTGTACTTGCCGGTGATTATCATTATTGAAACGATCTTTTTGATCGGCCTGAATCTGTTGCTGGCAACGAGTAGTGTCTTTTTTCGCGATACCACGCACATCGTCGATATCCTCATTCAGCTCTGGATTTTTATTACACCAATCTTTTTCTCTCTAGATGCAGTAACGAAAGGTAACCTGCTGGCCGCCAAAATGGTGCGCTGGCTTAATCCGATGGCCTCGCTGGTCGATTTTTACCGTGACATCCTCTATGGTCATGCCATACCGGGCGCGCTCGTGCCCGCACCGCCCAGCGTCCCGGCCCTTGACGGCGTGTTCCGTACATTGGTCACATCGCTCATTATCCTGGCGATAGGTGCCTACGTCTTTCAACGTAATAGCAGTCGCTTCGGCGAAGAGTTATAGCTCACGCCTTCGCTTGTCGATCCGGCTGCCATGAGCCGCTCCCATGGCTGCGGAGCCACCAGCACACCCCGCCGCACATGAGTAAGGCGAGCCCGGTCCCGACCGCGCCCCATTGCACATCCTGTGGTAGATAGCGATAGGTGATTACGTGCCGCCCGGCAGTCACCGGCACGCCACGATACACCGCGTTGGTACGATAGAGTTGGGCAGGCTGCTGGTCGACCCTAACCTGCCAGCCGTCAGCATAGCTATCACTGAGGACGACCAACGCTGGATGATCCACGTCCACCGTAAGAACAACTTCCTCGGCTGTATAGCTGGTAATCGTGGTCTTGGCCGAGAGCGGTTGTGCGGATTGACCAACTCCAAGCGTAGGCAGGTTTGGGATGCGTTCCTCAACGACCGCAGCACGGCGTGGATCAAATGAGGGCGAAAATACGGTATTAATCGCCTGATCCGGAGTGGCAATGGACACGGCACCGACTGCGAAGGCCCGCGGCAAGACAGTGGAGTTGCGGTACACGCGCAGGTGACCATCACTCTGCCATAAGCGCCATGACCCGGTGGTGCTGATCGCCGTCGCCGAGAGCAAAAACTGGACGTTCGCCAGATCAAAAAAGCGTTGGGCCGGTGGTTCGATGACGAGCAGCGTATTATGGTTGAGACTACTCATCTGGCGACGGCGTACGACAAAGCTGTCGTAGCGCGATCCAACGACATCTTCATAACCGCGCACGTTATCGAGTCCTTGGGTCATCGAGACGTTGTTTTCCATAATGCTCGATGGCAACATATCAATGCGAAAAAAGCCTGGTGTCGCACGCAGTCGGTTAGTGAGCGGCGTGGGTGGATAAATCGCAGCCGCTGCGACCGAGCCATAAAATGGCATCCCATACGCCGCAAGGTCAAGGTACAGCAACGGCAGCAACAGCAGTGGTACCAGAGGCCGTAGGCGCGGTATAAACACCAGCCATGCTACTCCACTGGCAACAACTGCTACGACAAGCAACATAACGAACTGTGGGTCGGACCGAGTATAGAGGGCGGCGATTTTATGCAGCCGTACGTCGCTCGGTCGCCAGTTGAGGAGCCACGAGCCCTTAGCAAACGTAATAGCCCCGATAGCGAGCACTGACCACCCCAGCCCCACTACGCCAGCCATAGCCGTACCAACGAAGACCCGGCGGCTCCACGGGCGCTGCGCCAGGAGTGCTTCGACGCCCAGACCGGCTAACACTGCGGCAGCCAGACTCCAACTCAAATTAAAGCGAATGCCCAAGCCCAGCTGGAAGAGCGGGAGGCGGTAGAGCGCGGCAAGGCCGGGCAAGGGAAAGCGCCACCCCAGTGAGAGGATGGCCACGGTTGCCCAGTAGGCTACATTGCGTCGGGCCCGCCCTGCGACCACGCCAACGAGGGCAAAAGGCACCGTCAACGCACCCATGTAGACGACCCATTCAAGGTATAAATTACCCGGACCCCAGTAGCGATTGTTGAGCGGTGTGCCATAGAGGTAGGGATTGAGCACCAGCAAGCAGTGCTTCAAGTTGCTCCAAGCCCCTAGATAGGGTGCACTTTGTGGTCGATGAAGCAGCGTATCACTAGCCCGAATCAGAGTAATGGCCGGGAGGAGTTGTGGCAGCGTCAAACCGACCGCTGCTCCCCCGGCCAAGCTCAGGAGCACGAGCCGTTCGACCGGTCGTCGCCAGGGCATATGAACGAGCGTCCAGCTGCCCCAGATCAGCGCGAACAGCACGGAAGTTTCGGGGTGGCCGCCCAGAAACTGGCTCGCCAGACAGCCAACCAGTAGCACAAACCAGCGACCCCGGGGCTGAGCTAGGAGGCGATCCGTAGCATAGAGAGCCAACGGCAACCATGCCAGCACGTTATGAATGGGAAAATGCAGCCAAGCAATGCTGCTCCCGCAGAGCTGATAGCTCAGGCCTGATCATAGTGCCGCCGTGTCACGTATGCCCATACGGCGGACAAAGAGATGGAGCCCCCAGCCCATCAGCCACATGCGCACGATGGCGGTCGCGACCCAAATCCACTCGGGACCAAGGGGTGCGAAAAGAATATTGAGTGGATAGAGCACGGCCGGCTGGAGCGCAGCCATGAATGGCATACCGCTAAAGATTTGTGGATTCCATAGTGGAATGCGCCCCTGTTGCAGACGCGCGACGGCAGCCACCATATACGGATAGTAGTAACCGGTAACATCACCAAGCACACCATTGGTTTGATGGGCAAGCGAAGCGGGTGCGTGACGGTGCCAGATCGAGTCAGGCATGCTGTACGTATTTTCGAGCGGCAACGGCACCCGCTGCTGCCAGAAGGCCGGGAGAAAGAAGAGGGCGGCGGTTGCGAGATACAACAGTGGGAGCCAGAAGGTGCGTCGTTGCAGCATAGGGTCGTTCCTTAAGTGCTCACAGTGCACTGCGTCGCGCGTCAAGTGCGCTAATGCCATGAAGCGTGCGGTTCGATATATTAGGGCCGGCGAACAACCAAGATAGCCTGACCGCTCTTGGTTTTCCCACCACGCACTTCGTAAGCCGTTCCTCCGTTTGGATAGGAGACTGTATAAAGAACGGTCAGATCCTTGGGCTTAACGGCGGATGGTTCTCCAAAGTGGTACCGATCAAAGCTGTCGACTGAGTTAAAGGCAGGTGGCCGGCGACGCACTGCGAGGTGTTGGTGAACGTCATCGGGCGACCACGCTGTATAAAATAACACGTAAATGTATGCCTGATTCGTATTGCTGATCCAAATCTCGCTCGAACTATCGGCGTGGCCGTGCACATAAGCGAGGGCTTGCTCTAGCCCATATTGAAATTGGTGGAGTACCTGCTGCGGATAGGGGTGGAAATAGTTGTTGTATGTACCGAACAGCTCCCGCCCAAAGGAGCCGCAGGCTATGACGGCCAGCAGAACGAGGATAGCACGGCTGGCGCGCGGTCGTGCGGCGTGTAACAGACGAGCAATAAGATCTGCCGAGCTCACCGCTCCGATTGCGACGACCAACGCGCTGAGAGGGATTAATTGTGCCCCGCGTAATGCATGAGGACTGGGCAATGTTAGACTGCCGGGCAGAGGATATAACACGAGCGCTGCAAGTAGCAACAGTGAGGCTGCGCGCTGCCCTGGTCGCTGCGGCTGCATGACGCCGTATACTAAAGCGACAAGACCAATCACAAGGAATGGCAGGGCACTATAGGGCTCGACGCCATAGCCTGACGGTAAATGCATCGGATCGCCGTCGCCGCTGATGAACAAGAATCGTGACGAAAAATACGAGCTGTATTGTCGTAGCAGTAGTGCAGCGTTTACATGTGAGGCGTTAAACACTGATACCTGGTCTAAACGTGCTCTACCGGCCGGGTCGAACGTTGACAAATACAGGATCGGCCCTGCGATGACGACGAAGGCGAGCGCGGCATAGGCGATTGCGGCGAAGCGCAATTGTATAATACTCCGCCAATACACGAGCAGCGCCGCAACGGCAAGCAAGGGTACATAGAGCTTCATCGTTGGATAGCTGGCGATCGTTAAGGCGGCGATGATGGCCGCGGCGACAATGCCTGTATTGCTGCGCCGTCGTAGGCTCCCCACCAGGGTCAATAAGGTGAGCGCGACCATGGTGGGTACCACGGTGGGAGGAATTGCCCAGCGACTGAGATGCACATGCCAGGGCAAAACTGCTACGAACCAGGCTGCCATTATGCCAACTGACCGTCGCTGCCAGAGTTCATAACCCAGCAGGTAGATAATCGGAACCAGGATGACACCGACGGTGGCCGACACCAGCCGCAAGACCTCCATATGTAATCCCAGCAGCCCCACAAATGGCACTGTCA
>JBBRHB010000300.1:0-6371 GCA_038223355.1 Chloroflexales bacterium | reverse complement strand
TAATGTTGAGGGAAAGGACAAGCATATGCGTTCCAAATTACCCAAATCATGGCTCTTGATTATTCCACTCTGCCTCGTGTTCGTGACAGCTGGGACGGCGAGTGCTAGTCGTCCGTCCGGTGCGCTCCAAATCTCGACTGCCACGGACCAGCAACTAGGGCCACGCACTGATGGAACAACGGTGGTTTGGGTCGATCATCGAACTGGCGATCCTAATCATGGTGATATCTATGGAGCAAACCTACGTGACCGACGTGAGTTTCCGATTGCTACGGGATCAGCCAGCCACAGTGGGGCCGATATTGATGGTGGGATCGTCGTGTGGCAAGAAACGGTTGGAATGTGCCCGCCCAACTGTGCCCAAAGCATTATTCGTGGCAAAAATCTCGCCACTGGCCAACTGCTTGATGTTGCCGTCACAAATGGCTATGAAGCTTCGCCCAGGATTGCGGGTAACCACGTTGTATGGGTTTCGGCTGATGATCCCGTAACCCAAAAGATTGCGATCAAGTGGCGTGATATTCAAACGATGGCACCAGCTGTGGTGATCGCTGAAGCTCCGGCTGGAGCGGGCGTAGAAGCACCGGTTATCAGTGTAGCGGATGGCGAGGTACGCGTTGCATGGGTCGAGGAGAGCGGCGCGGGTAACACCAGCCACTGGCAGTTGTGGACATATGAGTTTTCCTCGACGGTTGGACCACAACTCGTGGCAGAAGGATCTGGGATCCTCAGTGGCTACGATCTGCATGGCGTCACTATCGTCCTGGCAACTACATATTCGCTTACCGCCTATGACTTAAGCACCGGCACACCATCCAGTACCTTGATTCCGCAACGCGGCTATGTGCAAAACCCGACGACTGATGGGCGCTATATCTTCTGGTCACAACAAGGTGATGCACAATCGATGGAGTTGCACGGCACTGCCTTTCCTGGCGACTTTGGGGTTGCGGTTGGAACGGGGAACAATCTAGCAGCCTCGTTGCGTGGCGGTGTACTCGTCTGGACGAACTACGCAGGGGATCAGGCGCATGTCTAGGCCATACAGCTTGCCGATGCACTGCCATCCGGGCGACAAGATCCACCAACGACGCCAAGTGCAACGTTGCGCTACTTTCCCGACACGGGACACAATCTCGCGTTTGGCTTCAAAGCCTTTTGGGAAGGCACCGGGACTCTGACCACCTTCGGTTTTCCAGTGAGCGAAGAGTTTGATGATTTCAACCGTGATTTGCAGCACGCATTGACCACCCAATACTTTGAGCGCCAACGCTTTGAGTATCACCCAGAACATGCCGGTACGCCGTATGAAGTAGAACTGGGTCGATTAGGTACGGAACTACGGCCCTACGAGGATAACTTTCCGAAGGCAGATCCTCATACACCCCACTATTTCCAGGAAACTGGTCAAGCGATTGCACCGCAGTTCTGGGATTACTGGCGTACACATGGTCTGGAGTTCGGCGATCCAGGTGTGAGCTCCCGTGAATCGCTGGCACTCTTCGGCTTACCAATCACGTCCCCACAGATGGAGCAAAACTCGAGCGGCGACATGGTGCTCACCCAGTGGTTTGAGCGTGCCCGCTTCGAGTATCACCCAACCAATCCTGAGCCGTATAAGGTTCTTTTGGGACGACTAGGCGCAGAGCTGTTAGCCAAGAACCAAGCACCGAGGCCACGCAGCCATTAGACAGATGTTGTTGGCGAACCTACAGGGTCATGAGCGCTGCAAAACGTGACGGTTTCGTTTTGGTCAAAGGCACGTCGTTCCACCAGTTAACCAGGCGTTTGATGTTGATTCCGGTAGCCGTGGCGACATGTTGCACATGGGTCTTTGCAACGCCGCGATAGCGTGACCGCCGCATGTCGAATGCCACCACCGCTTGCGCAAGCGTGCCTTCAATGCCTGAGCGAGCGGCATACCGGGACTGAAAGTCGTCGGTTTGCTGGTACCGTCGTGCTGCATGAAGGTGCTCATGCTCATGCTGGGGACGAATTGTTAGCTTTCGTCGCTGTCGTTTAGAGCGGGTACAGACACTGCGCACGGGGCATGGGCCACAATCGCTCGCTCGTGTTGAACTGGACGTCATAGTGGGCGTGACCGTACTTGTCTACTCTGGGCTCCCATGAAGCGCTCGTTTTTCCCGCCGGGCAGGTCGCACGCTGGGCTTCCCAATCAATATGAAAGTGACTGAGATCATAGGCATCAGCGGTTTTGGCTTGCCGGCACGTGGCCGCCCGCATGGGCATCACCATCTCAATGCCATAGGTATTCTGCGCATCGCTGAGGATCTGGCTGTCGCTGTACCCTTGATCCACGAGATGTTCACGCGGCAGGACATCTTTTTCAGCGAGTGCCTGATGCAGGTCGGCCACAATTTCATTGTCTTGCTCGGTGGCAACCGTCGTCATGACCTGCACGATCAGATGCGGTGTATCGACATCGCAGGTTTCAGTGAGGTGAACTTTGTATCCGGTCCATGCGGTTTGCCGTTTTATGTTGTACCGTGCTTCGGTATCAAACGGGGAGCAAATGGCGACACCTGCTGGTGGAATATTCCCCGCATGTCGCCAGTGATCCATCCCGTTGTCAAGATAAAAATTCTGCAGCCAAACGCGACGTAGGGTGTCCACGGCAGGAATGTGGCGTAACCACGTTGGCGCATGCGCGCCATAGAGCATGCTCAGGAGCAAGCACCCATCCTGCCCCACGTGTTCGCCTAAGGCCAGCCGTTCAGCCTCTGTTGCGGGGGTATTGTTGCAATGGAGTGGGCAGGTCGCATAGAACCATGATAAACCGAGTGAAGCGGATCATGTACCACGCAAAATGAACGTACATCTGCGGGTAGAGCGTCTCAATTTTGCGTGCGATTTCTCATGATTCGTGCACTGCCCATCGTATTGCAACAGTACCTGTTGGTCAGCGACCATAGTCGGAATTGGGACATTGATGGAGCGAGTCTCCGTGATGTTGGGCGAGACCTGGCCATCTGAGACTCTCCTCATCGCCCATTCCTTTGCTGATTGGCGGAACGGTGTCCCGCAAACGTGGTTGCCAATTCCTGCCGGCATCAGTATCATTGTAACGGCGACATAGGGGTTGTGGCCACGTCCTGGAGCAGCGCCGCAACCAAAGCAAGCATGATACAGCGCGTCAACGATGAACTCTTGGACTCAGGCATTTCCCGCGTGCTTTGATAATCAGGTGATCAACCGTACGAATGCGGCAGGAGCACTAACGATGTTCCGATATTACGAAGAGCTGGAGGACGAGCCACAACCCGAACTGCCACGGCGCCGGCATGTCGACCCTACAATGCTCATTGGGCAATGGCGGGAGCGCTTAGTACTCCTGACGGTTGGGGTAGCAATCCTGGTGGTGCTCGGAACAGGTGTCGTTGTAGCGTGGCCGTACTCCTCCAAGAAGGTTTCATCAGCCATGGTTGGAAACGTTCTTAACTTTCCGATCGGCTCTATCACCTTCTTGCAGCTGCCGGTCGCATTTGTTGATCCAGTACTGCCACTCGGACAAACAACAGCCGCACGGTATAGCCCCAATCATCCGATACCGATCTACATGAGCAACGATGCCACGGACGGCCTGATGGCCTTTTTCGGACGCGATACCTTTCGAGGCTGCCGCTTTCAATGGCTCGACCTGGACAAGAGGTTCATCGATCCGTGTCATGGATCGGCCTATACACAAAGCGGCGTGTGGGTTCGTGGGCCGGCCCAGCGGAATTTAGATCAGTTTGGCGTCCGGGTCGGTTCTGATGGCACCGTGAACATTAACGTGCAAGATTTTCGGGTCGGGGTAAAGCATTAGGTGTTGTGTGGTGGGACAGGATCTTGGAGGCGTCTACTCTTTATGGTGTATGCGGCCAACCTGTTTCTACATGAAGCGGGAGCCAACCGAGCTTTTGACACTGTGTAGCTAACACCGTTCGGCCATCCCGCAACGTGTGTGCTTGAGGAAGCCGGTCGCACCACATGACTGCTGATCCAGCTGCCGGACGATGATCGCTTATATAAAGAAAATGGTGCGGTGTTTGGAAAACGACGGCTGCTGAATGGCTGGCTTGTACCACGACAAGGAGTATGCAGGCGACGACACACAGGCCGAGGAGACCAACAAGAGTCATCAACATGTGTTTGTTTCTACCTAGCATGCAATTACCGCCGTAGAAGCAAAGCCGCGTGAGCCTGCTCGCCCGCACAGAACTATTCCAGGAAACGATGCATCTGAGGAACAACCAGGCCGCTTCATCCGTCATGCTCTGTAGAGGAGGTATGACAGCGATGACACAACGACTGATCACCAGTGGAATGCTCCTTGGGTTGTTTCTGCTGATGGCATGTATGCCGTTGGCTGCAAGTAATCCTGTGGGAGCACGGACAACGAACGCGACTGCTGATGCTCCCAGCACGCTGCCCAGCACCTGTACGCAGCATGATACCCCTTTTGAGGAACAAGTTCGCCAGGCGCAGCGCGAGGTCAAGCTCCGCTTCGGTGAGCTCGTTCATACTGCGTGGGGAAACATTGATTTCCATCTCCTGCTCCCCACGAATACTGTGGGGTATATTAGTACAGTTATGTATGTTACCGAGAAACGGGAGCCGCCAGTCGTGAGCATGTGTCTGGTCGATACGCGAAACGCCCACAACTGGATCGGCATAGGACAGTCAGTTGGCGGGTTTGGTGCGCTTGGAGGCGACATGCGAGACTGGCAGTGGGAGGCGGTTCGGCTGCAAAGCGGTGCTGCGCGGCTCGGGCGCGGAACGGACCACGGGAGCGGGGAGCGGCTCGTACTGCTGCTCTGGGATCAGCATGGCATTAGTTACGTGGTGAGCGGTCATCGTGTCTCCATAGAAACCGTGGTCAGCGTTGCCAATTCACTCCATCCATGCTGTCTAGGGAAGGATGATGCAACTCCATGAAGGAGCATAGATCCAAGAAGGAACATTGCTGCATGAAGCGACCAATAGTGACACTGCTCGGGCTCGTTGGCCTGCTATTTGGCCTCGTGCCCGCTGTTTCTGCGCAGTCAAGCACGTTTGCCGATCCTGCCTTTCAGCGGTTGTGGAATGGCACTGATGCTGCGGTTGCCGGTGGGAAAGGTGGTGCCTCATGGCTCTTGGGTCCCGAACCGCTGAGTGTGAGCAGCCGAGAACCCTACGCCCAAGCGCCGGGGAGTACGCGCTTGGTGCAATACTTCGATAAGGCGCGGATGGAGATAAACAACCCGAATGGCGATCGGGGGAATCTCTTCTTCGTGACGACCGGTCTCTTGCCGATTGAGTTAATGACCGGCCGCATGCAGGTGGGCGACGCCACCTTTGAGCAGCGGCAACCAGCGCGTATTCCGGCGGTCGGCGACCTGGATAATCCTTTCCCGACCTATGCCGATTTAGCGGGGGTCTACCGGACGCAAGGGCCGGGCGCACAGGTTGGAACGGCCGTGACGGTAGCGTTACGCCCGGATGGTTCTACTGGGGCGTATGAAGAAGATCACAGCGATCCGCTCACGCAGGTCGTTCAGGTTGAGCATGGGCATGGTATTCCGGCCAGCTTTGTGAGGCATATGGCCGAGCGGAGCGGCACGCTGGGTAGTCTGTTTGTGTTTGGCTATCCCGTCAGTGACGCCTACTGGGTCAAGGCCAAGGTCGGAGGCGTGGTGCAACCGGTCATGGTCCAAGTCTTTGAGCGCCGTGTCCTGACCTATACACCCAAGAATGATCTGGCGTTTCAGGTGGAGTCGGGGAATGTGGGGCGGCACTACCTGCTATGGCGCTATCCGGCTCCAACGGTTCAAGTGAGCCCAGTGCAAGGACCGGCAGGTACAACTTTCACCATTAAGATCTTTGGTCTCGCTCTCAATGAGCAAGCAACCGTTTTTGTGACTCCAGCGTTCGGTGGCGTCGACCAATTGACCGTGATTGGAGGGAATGGACCAGTGAGCGTTGATATTCCAACCACATCTCAATCAGCACATGGTACCTGGGGAATTGGTGTTGCACGCACCTCGATCTCACTCGCTATCGTAACGTACGATAGCTTCATTGTTACTACATCCTAAGTTAGCTTAACTTCTGACATGAGCAGCCACCGTGAGATGGCCTGCAATAGCTACTCCTGATGAATGAGGTCGAACGGATCGATATACATCGTTGATGGCTGCCCTTGGTCTCTACCGCCCGTGGAAGGCACAATCCATTGATACGGTTCGATGTGGCCCGTTTCTTGCGAATCGTGGCCGTCCCTCATACAGGTAGAACGTATGTTTATCAGGTTGTATGATCAGCGTTGGCTATGCGGCTTTGGGATCGGCGTCGTACTGGTATTTACCAGTTGTCGCTTGCCTGCAGTACTT
>JBBRHB010000299.1:0-6387 GCA_038223355.1 Chloroflexales bacterium | reverse complement strand
GGCACGATTACGCTTACTTCCCACCCTCACCATCGTGAAGTAGAAATTCGTGTCGCCGATACCGGTGCCGGCATCGCGCCGGAGCATCTGCCACATCTCTTCGACCGCTTCTACCAGGCTAACGACCTGCCCCGCACTGATGACAAAGGCAGTGGCTTGGGCTTATCGATCGCCCACGCTCTGATCAAGGCCCATCACGGCGCTATCACCATCACGAGTAATCCTGGTCAAGGAACGCAGGCCCGGCTGTTATTACCCGCTGCTAGATCATAAGCACCTCTTGATACCAATTCTGGCAGCCAACGGTGGCTTTTCTAAAAGACCTCCGCCCCGAGTTCGGCAACTTCATCGGCAAAGCGTTCCAGATCGCCATTACTTTTGAGCTTATCGATCTTGCTCACCAACAGTGGCACTTTAGCTGCCCCCGCCAGCACTGCCCGTTCGACATACTGCTTGAGATACACCTTGATGACCGCCAGTTGGTCAGGCTTGAGCCGCTGACCATCCAAATAGGCTTCGACGGCAGCACTCAAGAGGCCGGTCTGCTCCTCCATCCAAAAGCGCGGTGGTTTAGCCACCTTGAAAGGATAGGGGTAGTCGGCATTCGCCACAAAAACGAGCTTCCCGATCATTTCAGGCGGCTCGGCAACGGGGTTAGCGGCCCGCACCGGCAGCGGCCCATTATCCGCCACCTCAACTTCTTCATCCTCACTTTGTCCATCCGCCTGTAACACGTCACCCTCGACCGGTTCGTCTGCGTCCAACGTCGGTTCAAATGGCTCCACAGTCATGCTCCCTGCTCCTTCGTGCTCGCTGTCATCACCGCTGCAGCTTCAGCGGACGTAGCCGTCGTGCGGCTTTCATAGCCGCCCAGCAGCGCAATGATTAGCCAGAAATTAAATGCCAGATCCGAGACGAAATAAAAGTTATCGACCAAGCCGTGTAGCAGAGCCGCCACCAGCGCTGCGATCAACCCCGCCCGCAGGCCACATTCCCAGCCTTGCGTTTGGGACAAGCCTCGCAGCCCGCGCCGCATCATGCGTACAACCAGCCAGCCAAGCGCCACTAAACCTAACCAACCCGTTTGCAGCAAGGTATCCAGCACCACATTATGCGGATGTGAGGCGAAGCGCTCGCTCGTCGTCGCTGCCTCGGGTGCGATATAGTGGCTGCCCTGTCCGGGGTCACGTAGCCGCAAAAATTGGTCGAGGCCTACGCCAAACAGCGGATGGTCGCGCAACATCATCGCCGCACTCTGCCACAACTCAACCCGCGCCTCCGACGAACCACCCAGCGGATTCAGCCGCTCGATGCCTTTGACGAAACCATAGCCCATCACCAGCACTACCGCCACCACCGTCAGCACCAGGAGCCAGCGTCGACGCAGCAAATAGCCCAGCGCCAGCACTGCGCCCGCTGAGCCAATATATGCCCCCTTCGAAAACGAGACCACAAGGCCGAGCAGCACGACCCCGGCGAGCGCGATCAGCAGCATACGTTGGTAACGTCGCCCCAGGCGCTGGGCCCCAACCTCTAGGCTAGCTGGGATCGTGAGTCCCAGCGCCAGCAACACTGACCACACCCGCCCCAGCGCCAAGCCCATATTATTCGGATGGCAGTAAACCGAAGTCGCCCGCCGTACGGCTTCCGTCGCCACAACCGCATCACTAAAGCACGGCTGCGTTGTCAGCAACGGCACAAGATTAACGCCCGCCACCTGTAATAATCCTATAAGGGCAACCACCACTCCCGTGCCAAGCCAGGCCGCCAAAATCCGCCCGCGCCATAGCTCGGTGCGCCCATACCACCGTACCAAGCCATAAAACAGCACCGGCTCCACGATCCACCAACGCCAGGCCCGCAGCGCATCACCGCGTCCCGCGTGTGGTACAACCAGCACGCCCAGTGTGCCCGCCACGAGAAACAGGAACAGGGGCAACCAGGCAATCAAGACTGTGCGCGTGATTGGGCGGAGCCGATCCACCAGTGCTCGCCAGGGATAATGCACGAGAAAGCCCGCAACCACACTCAACAGCACCACCTCATGCAACGGCACGAAGACACCGGTTGGTCGAATGCCGAAGCGCTCATCCCAAATACCTTTCGGCCTCAGGTACAGCGGTACAACGACCGGCACCAGCAGCAACGCCAGATCGGGTCGCCAGAGTGCCAGCGGCACAAACACGAGCGCGCCAAGTGCCGGCAGCGGTAGCTGGGCAGACGCACGATAGAACCAAAGCAGCGCCAACGCCAGGCCTAGCAAAATCCAGCGATCCCGGAGCTGCACACCGCGTAAAACTGGTCGAGGAATGCGCCAGCTGCGTTGCACCACGGTGCCTAACACTCCGCCGAGGCCATCTACGATCACAGGCAAAACCGATCCGGTCAGCCCAATGACACTAAGCGCTACGAGTCCTGTCAAGGCCGGCAGGAGATGGCGCAACGGATTGAGAGCGAGGAGTGGCGACAATGGTTGCAGCAGATAATCACGCACCGCACTATAGGCCGGTAGCGGTTGAAAATCGAAGGTCACGAGTTGGAAATAGGGCGTTGGATCCGCCGCATTCGGCTGCTCGCCTCCAAAGCGAAACATCCAAACACACATCGCGCCCATCCACGGCCACTCCTGCCGCGCACGCTCCAGCGCTCCAATCAAGTATTGCCCCTTTTGCTCCTCCGAAACCGAGCTTCCCCAAGGTTGCGGTAGACCTGGCGGTGCGCTATTCCAACCCAGCTCTGTTACCCACACCGCTTTAGCCCCATCGCCATTGCGTGCCATGATCTCATGCAACAGCACAACCCGGCTCACATCGGCCCGTGTGTCGATTGGTCGTAGCAACGTCTTACCAATGCGCACATAGCGGTGTTTCGCCGGCGATTGCCCCAGCCCATACAGCTGTGCGCCCAACACATCAAAGGTATCACGTCCGCCCGCAGCATACACACCTGCCAAGTAGTCCAGGTCGTTGATGCCGGTGCCGTCCAAACCATCGGTCGGTGCGAGCGAGGGAAATAAAACGACCGCCTGAGGATGGACGGCACGAATACGTGTGCGCGCAATGCGCAACAGCTTCACAAGCTCGGCCGGCTCCTGCTGATGATAGTTCCACTCGGCCTGCAAATTCGGCTCATTCCATATCTGGAAATACTGCACCTGAGGATAGTGCTGGGCGACCGCCGCCACATAGTCGCCAAAATCCTCTAACCGGTCTGGCGGCCCCGTCACCGGCCGGTGCAGCTTCAGCTGAGCTTGCACCTCCGGCGTAGCTATCCAGCCACGGCGCGCCCAATCTGGTGGCCGATCCAGCCGCACGATCAGCTCAAGGCCGTTCGCCGTCGCTTGCTCCACAATATAGTTATACTTCAGCCAGGTCGATTGGTTCGCGTGGTGGCAATCTTGAAAGTTGCCCTTGCCACAGATCTCAATGTCTTCCCATGGGAACTGGACCCGCACCCAGTGAAAGCCACCCTCCCGGATCATACGCATGGTCCGCGCCACCTTGTTATCCGGCATCAGTCGGCCCTGAGCGTCGTGAGTCACCTCATACTGCAGGTTATAAACATTAACGCCGCCGCGTGGCACCAGTGCTAAAGCCGGTGTCGGTCCATCGGCTCCCATCCCACGATTAACAGCGTTATCCCACCATACACTGCCTGCGAGCGCCAGGAGCGCCACGAGGAGCAGCCCGCAGCGTAGCCCAAGCTGCGATAGTATCTGACGTTTCACGCTGGGAGTATAGCAGTAATCCTTAGGACCTCATCCCTCCTCCTTGCGCCTACCCCCCAATCTTTGTACAATGGCTCCGATCCCTAGGGAGAAAGGCTACGCATGTCGTTGCGCCGTTTATCCGCTGCTTTCGTCTCACTTGCTTTGATCGCTATCTTCGCCTTCGGCGGGTACGTCTACCTTCGACCGATTGGTCCACCAACTCTCCGCCAACCACAGCCCACGGTCCCAGCGACGGCAGCCACGGCACAAGGCTCAACGAGCCAAGCGGCTGCCAGCACTCCAGAACCCACCCTCGGCCCCTCATCTGCCTCCCTACCGGCCACTGCACCGGCGGCCACGATCGCCACCAAGCCGATCACCGTCACCGGCACCCTTGCCACCATCGACTCGCTCGACCAGCACGTGCTGCCGCGCCGCGACCTCGTCCAACTGGCGAATGAATATGGCCGTACCCCTGCTCAACAGCGCGTGGTTCGTACCACGCCCCTCAATGTTCAAGTAGGCCAGCACGAGACCTTTTGGCTATCCGATATTCCTAATAATCGCTACTACACCAAAACAGCTACCCTCCAGTTTGCGCTCGATCACGTCTTGATGTACGTCGAAGATGGCGTTGAAGTCAATAAGGCCGGCCTGGAGCGCTCCGCGCATCAATTCAACGATCAAATCTACCCGCTTGATCGTAAGCTCTTTGGTGAAGAATGGTCACCCGGTGTCGATGGCGATCCACGTCTCACCGTCTTGAACGGCAAGATCGCAGGCGTTGGCGGCTATTTTTCAGGTAGTGATGAGGTTCCACGCACCGTCAACCGCTACTCCAATGAGCGCGAGATGTTTTATATTAACATTGATGATCGCGCTCCCGGTACGGCTGGCTATGCCGATGTTCTAGCCCACGAGTTTCAGCATATGATCGAGTGGCACGAAGCCCAGCGCCCAACGAGCTGGATGAACGAAGGATTATCGGTTTTAGCTGAAGATCTGAATGGCTTCACCGATGATGCTACGTCGACGGCACCTTCCTTTTTGGCCGACCCCAATCTCCAGCTAACAGCATGGGCCTCCTCAGTATCGCCGCCCCATTACGGTGCTGCCTACTTATTCTTACGCTACTTTTATGAGCAGTATGGCAAAACCCTTGACCTTAAGCAGTTGATTCGGGATGACGCTGGCGAGCGACTCAACCTCTTTGCCAAACAAGCCGCGACGATTCGCCCCGACATCAAAGACTTCGGGCAACTCTTCGGTGATTGGGCCGTCGCAAACCTCCTTGACGACAAGCAAATCGATGGCGGCCGCTATGCCTATAGCCGGCTGCCGTTCGATGTAACGCCAACGGCGGTGCCGAGCGGCGGCTTGCATGGCAAGGTAGCCCAATTTGGGACTCAGTATATCGATCTACCTGCGGCGGGCGCGGCCCAAACAGTTCAATGGGACGGTAATCAAACGACGAAGCTCTTCCCCGGCGATACCCAAGGCGCCGCGTGGTGGAGCAACCGCGGTGACAGCGCCGACTCGGTGTTGACGCGTACAGTCGATCTGCGCCAAGTTTCTGCCGCAACCCTTAAGTTCCGCCTGTGGTACGACATCGAAAAAGATTATGATTATGGCTACGTGTCGGCCTCGACCGATGGCCAACATTGGCAAACCTTGCGTGGTACCCACACGACGGATACCGATCCTCAAGGTGCAAATTATGGCAACGGCTATACCAGCAAATCAGGGGTGCAGGAGGGCGTTAAGTCCGACGAGACCCTAGTGCCCCAGTGGCTTAATGAGCAAATCGATCTCAGCAGTTATGCCGGCAAGGTCATCACGTTGCGTTTCTCTCTAATCACGGATGACGCCTACAATGGGGCTGGCATGGTGATCGACAATCTTGAGATTCCTCAAATCAACTTTCGCGACGATGTTGATCAAGGTGCGGCCGGCTGGTTTGCGAACGGCTGGGAACGGACGGACAACCAGTTACCGCAACGCTGGGAACTACGCTTGGTTCGCACACGCGGCAATCAAACAACGGTCGAACACCTCACACCCAATGCAAGTAGACACGTACAAGCCCAACTAGCTGCCGATGAGCGCGGCACGCTGATCATTGCCGCAACCACCCCACATACCAATGAGCCGGCTACCTTTACACTTAGCGTAAGTGGTGGTCAATGATTATCGCAGGAGGCCTCATGGACTCACCGGTCGAACAGTTGTCGTTTGAGCTTCCAACGTCTCTTCAACAAGCCAATATCCTCATTGTCGAGGATGATCTTGGCACCGGTACGCTTCTCAAGGAACTGCTCAGCACCGAAGGCTATGATGTCCATTGGACCCAGGATGGCAATGAGGCGATTGCTCTCGTCGAGGCAGGTGAGCCCGATCTTGTTCTGCTGGATGTAATGCTGCCGCGTACCAGCGGGTATGAAGTTTGTCGCCGTATTAAAGCGATTCAAGGCTTCTTCACCCCCGTCATCCTGTTGACCGCGCGGAGCACCGTTAAAGATAAAATCAAGGGCTTTGAAGCGGGCGGCGATGATTATATCGTCAAGCCTTTTATCAACGATGAACTGCTTGTCCGCGTCCGTTCCATGCTACGCATCCGCCTGATGGAGCGCGAACAAGAGCGCTTGTCACGTCAGATGCGCGAGTTAGCTACAACGAAT
>JBBRHB010000298.1:0-6396 GCA_038223355.1 Chloroflexales bacterium | reverse complement strand
CTTCGAGTTCAAGTGAACGTGCTTCAGCACGTTTCCCAGTCTTAGACACCGAATTCATTCGGTGGCGCGAGGACACTGTACCACTGTACATCTGGTTTAATGCCGTCAGCAGTACGGGCCACCCGTACTCTTTTGCTGTTTGCGAATGAGAGCATGGAATATCAGCCGAATCTGGACAATATTAAAGGGAACGGCGGCTTCATCACCAAGGTGATTGCGGGGAGCGTGGCAGAGGAGCTTGGCATTCGTGTTGGCGACCGGCTGGTCGCAATCGACGACTTGCTGATGCGTGATGTGATCGACTACCGTTTCGCCGCGACCGAGGCACAGTTAGAGCTGCATATTCTGCGGGGCGAGGAGCATCTGGTCGTGGCGGTCGATAAGGATATCGACGCCGATCTGGGGCTGGAGTTTTCGGAACCTTTATGGGATCGCCTGCGCACCTGTAATAATAAATGTCCGTTCTGCTTTCTGACGCAAATGCCTAAGGGTTTCCGCAAGACGCTGTATCTTAAGGATGACGATTACCGGCTCTCCTTTTTGTATGGCAACTTTGTAACCTTGACCAACTTAAAAGAAGAAGACTGGCAGCGCATCGATAAGCAGCGCCTGACACCGATGTATGTGTCGGTGCATGCTACCGACCGCTATCTACGCGCGGTACTGCTGGGCAAGCCCGATGTGCCCGATGTGATTGCGGATATTAAGCGGTTGGGCGAGATGGGCGTCGAAGTGCATACGCAGTTCGTCGTGTGCCCAGGACTGAATGACGGTGCCGTCCTCCAAGAAAGCATCGAGGCGCTGGCTGCGCTCCACCCGGTCGTCCAAACGATTGCGGCGGTGCCCGTGGGCCTGACCAAATTTCGCTTTAGCGGCAAGGCGCCCCAGTCGATCAAGACTGCGATTCAAGTCCATGAGACGTCAGACTGGATCGACACAAACTGGGAACGACAGCCGCTGTGGAACGATACGTTGCCGTTGAATGGAGCAGCCATACCGGCAGGTAGTCAGCCGGATCTGGGCTTTTGCGCGCGTTCAGGTGCCAATATTACGACGGATATTCCCTTGCGTACCTTCCGGCCCGAGGAAGCTGCCGCCGTGATCGCCCTGCTTGAGCCGTACCAGCACCGCTTCCGTAAACAACTGGGCTATGGCTTGGTGTATCCTTCAGACGAGTTCTATCTTGTCGCCGAGCAGCCACTGCCGCCGGCCTATATGTATGACGGGTATGAGCAACTCGAAAATGGCGTTGGGATGGTGCGGAAGTTTCAGGATGATTGGGAGCTGATTCGGCACAAACTGCCAATGCGTACCCGCAACCCCAAGCGTATTGTGGTGGCGACCGGCAGCTTAGCAGCATCGGTGCTGCGACCACTGGTGGAGCGCATTAATCGGATTGCGGGGGTCGAGGCCGAGCTTGTACCAGTCCGGAACGACTTTTTTGGCGAAACCGTGACGGTGGCCGGGTTGCTGACCGGCGGCGATGTGGTCGCCCAGTTGCGTAGCCACCTGCCGGCGGACCTGCTGGTGCTACCACGCGTGATGTTCGACTTCGCTGCTGAGCGAACGATCGACGAATACAGCCTCAATCGTATTAGTGCAGAACTCGGGGTGCCGGTGGTGCTGGGCCGTGATCCGGGCGATCTAGTTACGGCTGTGCGTAGCTTGGTACGTTCTAGCCAGCCGGTCTTGGAGCTGGTCGCAGCATAAAAAGACTTCCCGCATCTGCCCCGTGCGGTTCATCATAATTTAAGGATCTGTCATGGCACAACCGATTGTAGCCCTCGTTGGACGACCCAACGTCGGCAAATCGACTTTATTCAATAAATTGCTGGGTGAGCGCCGCGCGATTGTGGAAGACTTGCCCGGCACAACGCGTGACCGGCTGTATGGCGCGGCCGAATGGTCGGGCCATAATTTCACGATCGTTGATACGGCCGGTATTTTGCCCGGCGAAGAAGACGAGGTTGGCGCTTCGATGGCGCAGATCGTCCGGGGGACGCGTGCACAGGCGCAGTTGGCGATTGACGAAGCCGATGTGATCGTCTTCTTGGTCGACGTTAAGGACGGTATTACCAGCGCCGATGATGAGGTAGCCGAACTGCTCCGTCGTACCGCTAAACCGGTAATATTGACGGTTAATAAGGCTGATTCGCTCACCCGCACCCAGGATGCCGTCGAATTTTATAACCTGGGGCTGGGCGATCCGATCCCGATTAGCGCCTACCACGGCACCGGCACCGGCGATCTGCTAGATGCGATCGTTGCCAACTTTCCCGAACGCGCCGAGGCCGAAGAGGAAGAGTACGCCGTCAAAATTGCGATCGTGGGCCGGCCGAATGTTGGCAAGTCGAGTCTGCTTAATAAATTGCTGGGCTTTGAGCGGGTGGTTGTCAGCGATATTCCGGGCACGACGCGCGATACCATTGATACGGTCGTGGAGTTTGCCGGGAATAAAATCTTGCTGATCGATACGGCCGGTATTCGCCGGTCGGGCAAAATCGAGCGCGGCATCGAGAAATATAGTGTGTTGCGAGCGCTCAAGGCGGTTGAACGCGCCGATGTGACAGTGGTGCTCATCGATGCGGTTGAAGGCGTCACGGCGCAAGACACCCACGTGGCCGGCATGGTACTCGATGCGCATAAAGGCATCGCGATCTTGGTTAATAAGTGGGATGCAGTCGAGAAAAAGAACACCACCTTTGATGAATATACTGCCGCCGTGCATAAGGCCTTCCACTTTGTCCCGTATGCGCCCCTAATGTTTATTTCGGCGCTCACAGGCCAGCGCGTCGAGCAGGTGCTGGAGTTAGCGTTGGATATTCAGAACGAACGCTGTACGCGCATCTCGACCTCGAAGCTCAATACAATTCTGCGCGATGCCGTGCGTGAGCATCCGCCGGCTACTAATCATAAGGGCGCGCATCTGCGGCTGTTCTATGCGACCCAGGCGCAGGTCGCGCCGCCGGTCTTTTTGATTTTCACGAACGCGCCCGAGGAGGTCCACTTCTCGTATAAGCGTTATATAGAAAATCGTATTCGCGCCGAGTTTCCATTTGTGGGGACGCCGATTCTGGTGGTATTTAAAGACAAAAACAAAGAAAAAGAAGACGACTAACCGGATAAGCAATGGAGAGACGAGTATGAACAACTCCTGGATTCGCCGCTCGAAGTTTCTGCAGACTGTTATTGTTCTCCTGACAAGCGTGGCCCTGGCGGCGTGCAGTGTATCGGTAACGCCGCCGGTTTCCTCGTCGACGATTGCCACACCGACCGCCGGGCCAGTGGTAGCAACCGGCGCGGCAAGTGCGATTGCCACCACTGCTGCCGCTACGACAGAGCGTGCCTCCGCCACGACGGAGAGTGCCTCGGCTATAGCAGGGAGCGCTTCTGCCACAGCTGCCAGCGCGACCGCTACCGACGCTACCAGCGGCGGTACGCTCCCCACCGTTAATCAGCCCATAGAGATTAGCGGGACATTCACCTATACCAACGATATTATTACGACCTACTATGTCGAACATGCCGTCGAACTGGCGGATATGACCGGCTTTGTGCGACGCGATCTCAAGTGGATCGCCCCGCCTGAAAGCCAGACGCTCGGCCGGCTCAAGATCGACGCCGCAAAAAAGCTTGGTACCTTTACACTGGATTTGCCAGAGCAGCCACGCGGTACCCTGTCGAATGTCGCTCATAACGGCAAGAGCGATGCTGGTGTTGAAATCTTCGCCATGTCTTACTCCCCCAATTTAAGCGGAGGCCCATTTCTAGAGGGCGATGATCGTAAGCAGGTGCAGGGCTGGCCCAACTACCTGGCATCGGTCTTGACTGATTCGCAGAATCATCAAGAGGTGGTCGGCGGCAAGCTGATCGTGTGGGCACCGGACAGCAAGCAGCAGTTCCCGACCGGCTTTGGAGCGGACGGCCGGCTGTTCACCGGTGACGATCCGGAGGGTCCAATCCCGGCCGGCTATTCGGTAGTGGACTTGAATCAACGGCCCTTCAAGATCATCCGCGATGCACAGCCACAACTCACGCTCTATGAGCCCAACGATGCCGCGATCAAAGACTTTTCGAATCTGCCATACACCGAAGCCTTTAAGCAGATGTTTAACAGCATACGCCAGACGTATGCGTTTAAAGGGATTGTCGGCAAAGAGCCTAACTGGGATGCTCTATCGGCGCAACTCACACCACGAGTGGCCGCAGCCGAGCAAAACAAGGACGGCCAGGCGTTCTACATGGTACTTCGAGATTTTGTGTCGGCCTTTAAAGATGGGCACGTTGGTTTGAACGGAGCCGCGTTTGGTCAAAAACTTCTGGCGGAGCGAACGGCAGGCGGATATGGCTTTGCTGTTCGACAACTCGATGATGGGCACTATATTGTCACCTATGTCACGGCGGACGGACCGGCTGCGAGTGCGGGTATGCAGGTTGGGGCGAATGTAACGCAGTTCGATAACAAGGCGATTGACGATGCGGTGAAGGCTGTCCAGCCACTCGCCGGTCCATTTTCGACCGATTCCGCCTTGCGTTACCAGCAACAGCGCTACCTGCTACGAGCAACCGTCGGGACCAGCGCAACCATTACCTACGCCAACCCGGGCAAGGCAACTTCAACCATCTCACTAACAGCCGTAACGGAGCGTCAAAGCTTCCAGGCGACCTCGCTCTTTCGCGGCTTCAATTCGGAAGCACTGCCGGTTGAGGCACGACGGCTTTCACCGAGCGTCGGCTATATCCGAATTAACTCGAATTATGATGATCTGAATCTGATTATTCGCTTGTTTCAACGCGCAGTTACGACCTTTAAGGCCGAGCAGGTGACTGGCTTGGTTATCGATATGCGACAGAATTCGGGCGGCTCACCGCTGGAGTTGGCCGGCTTTTTGACCAACAAGACAATCACGCTCGGCCAGTTGCAATACTTCAGCAACAAATCCAACCGCTTTGAAAACGAGGGCGTGCCCGACACGATCGATCCTAAGGAAGAGCAGTTCCACTTTAACAAAATGGCGCTGATGGTGAGCCCGGCCTGTGCGAGCGCGTGCGAGATCGAATCGTATGGCTTTAGCCAGGTCCCAGGCATGATTGTGGTGGGACAATATCCTAGCGCCGGGATTGAGGCCGAGGTTTCGCGCGGCCAGTATGAGCTGCCGGAAGGTATGTCGCTGCAGATCCCGACGGGGCGCTTCGTATTGCCGGATGGGAGTATCTTCCTGGAAGGCAAAGGTGTTGTGCCAACCCTGCGAGTGCCAATCGATGAGAAGACCGCTGTGAGCCAGGATGATGTAGTTTTGCAGGCGGCCCAGCAGGCGGTGACACCAGCACAGTAGGGGTTGACGTACACGACGACCTTCGGTACAGTATCACTATTCCGGGAGTTCACATCATGGCCAAATCTCCGGTTGACCCGCGGGCCACGACCGCTAAAACGAACACAACTACGAAAACGACCGCCGGGCGTACCACGCCACGCGCCCGGCAGGTCGTGCCGCCGCGTCGCTCGCCGCTGCCAATTATTTTGGGGCTGGCGGCAGCGCTCGTGCTCTTGGGCATTGTGGCACTGGTGCTAAGAAATCCGAGTAGCACGCCCGCGACGGGCACAGCTGCCGGGGAACACAAGGTGGAGCCTTTTGCAAGCGATACGACGAAGGGCCGTAACCACATTAGCAATGTGGCTGGCGGTACCTATAACTCGAATCCACCGGCCGGCGGTGATCACTATGGGCAGTGGGCTACATGGGGCGTACAGACTATTGCACCACCCGATGCAATGCTAGTGCATAATCTGGAGCATGGTGGTGTGATCATTTGGTATGACCCGTCGAAGGTTGATGCAGCGACGGTGCAGCGGCTGACGACACTTACGCGCAGTTTACAAGATACAAACTTTCGCGTGATCCTGACGCCGCGTCCGAAAGGCATTGAGAGCAACAAGCCGATCGCCGCGACATCCTGGGGTTACCTTATGACCGAGGATCAGTATAATGAAGGGAACCTACGCGCCTTCTTCAAGAAGCATATAAGCAAGGGTCCCGAGTGTTCCAACGGCCAATGCCCCCAGTAAAACCTTTTCCATAACGTAACCGACGCCCGTACCAGGATGAGGTACTGGCGTCGTAACACTATGTTTAGGTATGCTTATGTCTGCGCTGAAGCGTAACAATGTCAAGATCTCGGGTCAAGGTCAACAGGCCATGCTTTTTGCGCATGGCTTTGGCTGTGATCAACATATGTGGCGTTTTGTCGCCCCGGCATTTGAGGAGACGTACAAAGTTGTCTGCTTCGATCATGTTGGTGCAGGGCAATCAGATCTAGCCGCTTATAATCGAGCACGCTATAGTACACTCGCGGGTTATGCCGATGACGTGTTAGATATCTGCCGTGAACTCG
>JBBRHB010000297.1:0-6405 GCA_038223355.1 Chloroflexales bacterium | reverse complement strand
CGCCCCGCTCGCGACATCACCCGTGGTCACGTCGGCCAACCAGGTTACGGTCAGCGCGCAAAATGCTTCACATAGCGCCGCGCCGTTTAGCACCACAACTCCCATCAAGCATGTTGTGGTCATCTTTCAGGAGAACATCTCGTTCGATCACTATTTTGGAACGTACCCGCACGCCCAGAATCCCAAGGGGGAATCACGCTTTGTCGCTGCCTCGGCCACACCGTCGGTCAATGGCTTAAGTCCCGCGTTGCTGACCGCCAACCCCAACGCCGCGAATCCGCAGCGTCTCGATCGCTCTCAGGCCTTGACCTGCGACCAAAATCACGACTACACCGCCGAGCAACAGGCCTTCGACCACGGCCTCATGGACAAGTTCGTCGAGTCTGTCAGCGGCGGCAGCTGCACCGATAAAACGCAGGTCATGGACTACTATGATGGCAACACGGTCACCGGGATGTGGAACTATGCCCAGCATTTCGCCATGAGCGATAACTCGTTTAATACGACATTTGGGCCATCGACCCCCGGCGCACTTAATCTGGTCTCCGGCCAAACCCACGGTGCCACACCGGAAGCTGCAGGCGCGGTCCAGAACGGGACGGTGATCGGCGATCCCGATCCTGCCTATGATGCCTGTTCGGGAACTACCAAGGCTGCCCTGAGCGGTCGCAATGTTGGGGATCTCTTGAACGGCAACGGCATCACCTGGGGCTGGTTCGAGGGTGGCTTCAAACCGAGCTCAACGGCTGGAGGTACCATCGTCTGCGGTAGCAGCCATGTGAATATTGGCGGTTCGACCGTCACGGACTATAGTGCGCACCACGAGCCATTCCAATATTATCAGTCGACCGCTAACCCCAGTCATCTCCCACCGAGTTCAATCCTCATGATTGGCAAAACAGATCAGGCTAATCACCAGTATGACCTGTCGGACTTCTGGGCCGCCGCCAGCGTGGGCAACATGCCTGCCGTCAGTTTCCTCAAAGCCGCGAAATACCAGGATGGTCATGCCGGCTACTCGGATCCCCTAGACGAGCAGCATTTCCTCGCCGACACGCTCAACCGGCTACAGCACATGAATTCGTGGAAAGACACGGCAGTGATCATCGCCTACGATGACTCGGATGGCTGGTATGACCACGTAATGAGCCCAATCGTCAGCATGTCCGACGATCCGGCGGGCGATGCGCTCTCGGGCCCGGGACAGTGCGGCACGGCGAAGGCCGGTGCCTATCCTGATCGCTGTGGCTACGGACCGCGTCTGCCGCTGCTCGTCATCTCGCCATACGCGAAGATGAACTTTGTTGACCACACCATCACCGACCAAAGTTCGATCCTGCGCTTCGTTGAGGATAACTGGAGCTTGGGTCGCATTGGCGACCAGTCGTTTGATCAGTTGGCCGGTCCACTCGACAACCTCTTCGACTTCACGGGTCGCGGTCAGGCGCCCACCCTCTTCCTCGATCCGACGACTGGCCAGCCGCTTCACAAGTAGTCTGTTGGTTGACTGGCTGGCCTCGTTGCCAGCCAGTCAACCATCATGACGAGTTAGAAATCGCAGCAATTGCGAAAGGTAGGGAGATCCATGCAGTCATCAGCTCGTGCCCCACGCCAGCTCCGATCCTGGTTGAACCAACATCGCCGCTTTGCCTTCTTGCTCGGCGTCCTGCTCCTCGGTCCCGTTGTCCCTTTGGTGCAATACGTTACCCCCGGCCCACAACACGATGGCAGCACACGCCTCATCAATAATTGGGTCGTCACGCCTGCCGGTCGTCAAGCCACCGTTGGCGATCTTCCATTGAATGCCGCACTTTCGCCCGACGGTCAGCACCTGCTTGTCGCCAATGGCGGTGCCGGCATCCAGTCCCTGCAAGTGGTCGACACGAGTACCACGCAGCTTGTCCAAACCATCCCATACACGGTTCCCAACAGCGTATTTGTGGGCGTGGCCTATAGTCCAGACGGGCATCAAGCCTATGCCTCAGGGGGTGGCCATAACGTTGTTCATACCTATAATGTCTTGCCGAGTGGCCGGGTCAATGCGACCGGAGATATTGTCCTCGGCACGGGCAGCGAAAACCCGTTTCCGACCGGCCTGAGTGTCAGCCCCGATGGTGGTATGTTGTATGTTGCGAATAATATTAGCAATACCGTGGCGCTTATTGACACCCGGCTGCGAACGGTCGGCACTCGTGTCCCGGTTGGCCACTATCCCTATACCACGCTGGCTAGCCACGACGGCACGCGCGTCTATGTCTCGAACTGGGGCGATGGCACGATTTCCGTGATCGACACACGCAGCCAAACCGTAGCAGCAACCATCCCCGTTGGCAATCATCCCTCGGCCATGATCTTCGGCCCCGACCAGCTCCTATTCGTCGCTGACTCCAACAGTGATGCCGTCTCTGTGATCGATACATCGATCAATCAACAGCTGCGCATGCTTTCGGTCGCGCCCTACACGCACGCACCCCTGAGCAGCAGCCCCGAAGGGCTGGCTGTCAGCCCCGACGGCCACCGTTTGTATGTGGCGAACGCGGGGACCAATGAGGTAATGGTCTTTGCATTACATGGGCGCAATGGCCCCGAGGAGCGGCTCGGTCGCATCCCGACAGCCTGGTATCCCACTTCCGTGGCCGTCAGTCCAGATAATGGGTCGCTGTTTGTGACCAACGCCAAAGGGCTAGGGGCAGGCCCCAACAATCAGCGCATTTACCCCAACCCTGAGCGGCAGCATGCGCCGATCATTGATGGGCTAACCGGCTATAACGACGGCTATTGCACCTGCACCTTCAATCAGTACAGTGGCAGCATGATTGATGGAACGCTCTCAACTATCCCCGTTCCTGGCACTGGCCGGCTCCAAGTCTATACCGATCAGGTGGTGCGGAACAACCATCAGGACGACCGGTCACTTACCTTGCGGAGCCCTGGCAACCCCGTACCGCTGCCCGGTGGCACGTCGCCGATCAAGCATGTCATCTACATCGTCAAGGAAAACCGCACCTACGATCAAGTCTTCGGCGATGCGGCCATTGGCAATAATGACCCGTCGCTCACACTCTTCCCGCGGTCGAATACGCCGAACCTGCATGCCCTTGGCGACCGCTTCGGGCTGCTCGATAACTTCTATGCCGATGCGGAGGTTAGTGCCGATGGTCATAATTGGGCCAACTCGGCCTATGCCAGTGATTACAACGAGAAGATGTGGCCGCAAGATTACTCGCCGGGCGTTGGTCGTAACCGGCCCTACGATTTTGAGGGCGCCAGCAGCATTAATCTCTCGCCCGGAGGGTACCTCTGGGACTCAGCCGCCGAAGCCCGTATCAGCTATCGTAACTACGGTGAGTTCATCCAGTTCGATGCGAACTATCCTGCATCGAGCGGTAAACTAATTCCGGTGAGCCAGGCCAACAGTTGCACCGGGCCAATTGCCCATACCTATACCGGCGTCACAATTCCTCCCGGTCAGGTACTCTGCTTCCTGCCCATGAATATCAACGCGACCACCACCCCGAACTTAATTGGCCATTATGATCCCAAGTTTCGCACCTTCGACCTGAACTATCGCGAGGCAGACCGCCTCGCCGAGTGGCAGCGCGAGTTCGATAATTTTGTCGCCACTGATAGCTTGCCCCAGCTTGAGATCGTGCGCTTGCCCAACGACCATACCTCGGGCACGAACCCTGGCAGCCTTACGCCGCAGGCCTTCGTTGCTGAGAACGATGCCGCAGTAGGCAATCTGGTCAGTATCGTCAGCAAGAGCAAGTATTGGGGTAGCACCGCAATCTTTGTGACCGAGGACGACGCGCAGAATGGGCCTGACCATGTTGATGCGCATCGCACTACCTCACTCGTGATCAGTCCCTACACCTCCCCGGGGCGCGCCTACGTCGATCATACGCTGTATGACACCGCCGCGATGGTTCGCACGATGGAGTTGCTGGTTGGCTTGCGGCCACTAAGCCAGTACGACGCCGTAGCAACGCCCATGTGGCACCTGTTTGAGAGCACGCCCGATCTGCGACCCTATGAGCCATTGCCCGAGACCATCTCCCTGGCGACGAATGCCACGACGGCCTTCGGTGCCCAGCGCTCAGCTCAGATGGACTTTAGCCAGGAGGACCGTATGCCCATGGACGAACTCAACCATATCTTATGGGGTGCGGTTAAAGGCGCGAAGCTCTATCCCGCGCTGCCTGATGCCACAACCAGCCATCAAGCGCCGGCCAGCGACGGCGACTAGTTAAGAGATCGGCGCTTTCGTTGACCAGGATGGTAGCCGGGCTGCCGTCCTGGTCAGATATTAGGAGGAGCAATATCATATGACGTTAGCATCAAACCACCGTGTTATCGTTCCCTTGGATTTACGACCTCCGCTTTATGAAGCGGTCGTAGCACAAGCCCGGCAAGCGACTGTGCCGGTGGAAGTGTTTTGCTATGGCCCCTGCGTGAATCATATCAACGCCTTTGGTCGGCTGCATGCGGCGGAGGGGCAAACGCCGGGCAAGCTGAGCGGAGCTCACTTCTATGCGAACGGCCAAGTCATCGCTGCCGATCTCATTCTTTCGGATCTTCTCTGGTCAGCCATCCTGCGGACCGACCCTGTTTTACAGGAGCCCGGCTATGAAGATCAGGTGCCTGCATATGTCGAGGATTTCTGCCGCGAGCTCTGCGAAGCCGCCCTCGCAGAGCAAACCGGCGTCAGCCGTGAGCCAACCGGTGGTGAGGAGGAAGCAGAGTTCTAAACGTGGAATTCATAAAAGGAAACCTTAAGGCGCGGAAACCCAGGAGCCTCGGCCCTGGGACGGGTACCCACCGCAGTGGGTGTGCTCTGCTTGAGCCCGCTTTAGCCCATGCTTGACATCGACTTCATAATATGATAACCGCCCCCATGTGATTGACCGTGCACTTGAAACTCCTTCCGGTGCCTCACCAGGCAGAGAGCTTGCTGGACACGCTCGAACGTGCCAACGCCGCCTGTGACTCCATCAGTCAAGCGGCCTGGGACAATCGCACCTTCCGACAATTTCCCATACACCGATTGACCTACGAGCATGTTCGTGAACACTTTGGACTGGCGGCACAACTGACCGTCCGCTGCATCGCCAAAGTTACCGATGCCTACAAACTGGACAAGCACACCCGTCGTTCGTTCAATCCGCACGGAGCCGTCGCCTATGATGACCGCATCTTGTCTTTCACCAAGCAGAACACAGCGGTCTCGATTTGGACCTTGGGCGGACGAACGGAAATTCCGTTCGTGTGGGGAGCGACAACGCCAGTTGCTTGCCTC
The DNA here is from genome assembly GCA_038223355.1 of Chloroflexales bacterium. Taxonomy (GTDB): domain Bacteria; phylum Chloroflexota; class Chloroflexia; order Chloroflexales; family Kallotenuaceae; genus JACDGP01. The sequence continues at coordinate 1,109 of JBBRHB010000297.1, read as the reverse complement.
CCGTCGTGGCGAAAGCGATCTGGCCTACGTGCGGGGGACCTGGTATCTCTTCACGACGTGCGAGATTGAAACTCCTGAACCGCTCGATGTTGATGGGACTTTGGGCGTCGATCTTGGCGTCACCAATATTGCTGTGGATAGTGATGGTGAGGTCCACAGTGGGCAGGCGATCAAGAACGTGCGGTATCGCCACCGGCGGCTTAGGAAGAATCTGCAAAGGAAAGGCACGAAGCGGAGTCGCGCTCGTCTTAAGCGCCTGTCGGGGCAAGAAGCGCGCTTCGCCAAAGATGTGAACCACGTCCTTGCCAAACGGATGGTTGCGAAGGCCGAATGCACGAAGCGGGGAATAGCGTTGGAAGAACTGACGTTTATTCGGACGCGGATCAAGGCTCGCCGGTCTCAGCGCGCAACACTCCACTCCTGGGCTTTCGCGCAGTTGCAAGCGTTTATCGCCTATAAAGCAGCGTTGGCGGGCGTGCCGGTGTATCTGGTTGATGCGCGCAATACAAGCAGGACGTGTCCGGCCTGTGGCCATTGCGCCAAAGAAAACCGGAAGACGCAAGCTCAATTTGTGTGCACCTCCTGTTGCTACGCTGGCAATGCGGATGTGATCGCTGCGATCAATATTGGTCGCAGGGCACCTGTCAGTGTGCCGTACGTCTCGGAGGCAGCGGGGCTGCCGTGCCAGGGACAAGCCCGAGCCCTTTAGGCTTGGGTCACTGACTCCCAACCTTCAACCGTCGCCATGGGAGGAGCAATCCGCATACCCGGACGAGCCATCCAACTACCTGGAGCAATCCCGGACAAGCTAGCCTGTGCTAATGCCAGCATCAACCCCGCAGCTGGTGGAGCTGCCTCTCGCTGGGCCACGGGCAGTGATCGTTGCTCCAATCTCGCGGCACGCAGTAGACTTTCCAGTGCTGCACCTGTTCGTGGCCAGGCCGCCAGGCTAGCCCGTTCCATAATCGTGGCGTTGTACTCGCCATGCCCGCGAATCGGATCAAAGAGCACAATCGGCAGACGCGCCTCCATCGCCTCCAAGCACGTCATGCCGCCGGCATTTTGCAAAATACAGTTCGCCGCTGCCATCAGCGGCCGCATCTGCTCGG